>JAZUFS010000424.1:0-4335 GCA_045640805.1 Treponemataceae bacterium | reverse complement strand
CCCCTTCGTCCAGCAAGCCGGACATCGGAGAGAGTTTATCAGCTTATTTACAAGCTAAGATAAGATTAACACAATTGGAGATTTGTGTCAATAAAAAAAGGGAAAAATTTGTAAACCATGGTTTATGGCATAGGGGTTTTGTACTATGGCGAAGAAAAAAGACGGTGAAATTGCATATATCTGTTCATCCTGCGGATACAGACAGCCAAAATGGATGGGACGCTGTCCGAATTGCGGTGAATGGAATTCTTTTTCTGAGGAAATTGTGACCTCTGGAAAGATTCCGGGAAATATCGAAAAAGCGAAACCTGTTCCGCTGGCATCCGTGCCGCCGGAAGAAGGTGGACGGCTGTTTTCCGGCATTGGGGAGTTTGACCGCGTAATGGGTGGCGGCATTATGAAGCGCTCTGCAACGCTTGTTGGCGGTGAACCGGGAATCGGTAAGTCGACGATGCTGCTTCAGGCTGCCGCCGCAGTTGCCGCCGGAGGAAAAACACGCCGCGTACTCTATGTCTCAGGAGAGGAATCTGCCGCCCAGATCAGGAACCGGGCAGACAGGCTGGGCGTTTCACATGACAATATTGAACTGTTATGTACTTCGGTACTGGAAGATATTGAGAACGCACTTACTGCGGTGAACCCGGTCATGGTCATTGTAGATTCAATCCAGACGATATACAGCCCGGAAGCAGGCCTGATACCGGGAACAGTCAATCAGTTGAAGTACTGCGCAAATGAACTTATCAGCTGGGTGAAGGAGCGCGATTCAGTACTTTTCATTGTAGCCCATGTCACGAAAGACGGTGGCATTGCAGGCCCCAAGGCACTGGAGCATATGGTCGACACCGTACTCGCTTTTGAGCGGAACGACGATGACATCAGGTTTCTGCGGGCGCAGAAGAACCGTTTCGGATCGACTGATGAACTTGGCATTTTCAGCATGGATGAAAAGGGGCTCGCCGCGGTACCGGATCCAAGCGGCATGTTTGTCATCAAGCGCCCGGAAGGATTGCCCGCAGGAGTTGCCGTTGTGCCGGTAATGGAGGGCACGCGCGTTTTCATGGTGGAGATACAGGCACTGACCGTACCTGCTAAAGCGTCGATAACGCGCGTATATTCCGACAATATAGACAGCGCCCGTGTAAGCCGCGTCGCAGCCGTTCTGGAAAAGCGGACAGGCATAAGGTTCAGCGACAATGATATCTACATAAACGTTGCAGGCGGTGTCAGGCTAACTGAAAGTGCAGTTGATGCAGCCCTTGCCGCAGCGCTCTACTCCGCACGGACTGACGTGCCGTTAAAGGAAAATACGGCTGTCGTCGGTGAACTGAGTCTTGCAGGAGAAATACGCCCCGTACGCGGTGTACGCCAGCGCGTAAAGACGGCGAAGGAGCTCGGTTTTGATACCGTGCTTGTACCGGGAAAGGAAACGGGCGCAGTAAGTGTACGCGATGTAAAAGCGCTCGTGGCGGCACTGTTCAAATAACTGACAACACTGCACAGTCAGCCACCCGGGCCAGACTATGGAGCCCCGAAGGACCGGAACGGGCCTGAGAAGACCGGAGCACGGTGAAGCCGGGCGAGGACTTTGAGCGTGAGCGAAGGGCGGAACAGTCGGTGGCGGACTTCTTTGAAGTCCGCCAGGCCTCCGTATCAATATGATTATTCGCTTGCAAGGGCTTCTACAGGGTCAAGTTTTGCGGCTCGGGCAGCGGGGCTTAATCCGAAGAAGACACCGACGAATGCGCTGAACACGAATGCGAGGACGCAGGCTGTCCATTTAATGGCGAAATTCCATTCCAGAATCTGAACGGCGACATAGCTTATTCCGATTCCCGCAAGAATGCCGAGGAAACCGCCAAACAGGGTGATTGTTGCCGATTCTACCAGGAACTGACCGCGGATATCACCCGGGGTTGCGCCCAGTGCTTTTCTGATGCCGATTTCCTTGCGGCGCTCAGTAACGGTGACAATCATGATGTTCATGATGCCGACGCCACCTACAAGCAGCGAGATTGCAGCAATACCCGAAAGCAGCATGGTAACGGTGCCCATGATGTCATCGAACTGGTCAATCATGCTCTGCATGGATGTGACACTTATTGAGTTTGTCTGTCCCGTCACCTGTTCCGCATATTCTTCAATTGCATCCGCTACACTGGAAGCGAGGTCCTGGTCAGTTACCTGAATGACGACGGAATCTGCAACATTCTGCGGAGAAATCTTCTTTGTGTAGAAGCCACGGGGAACGTAAGCCGCAGTACCGCCGTCTTCAACAATACCGGTGACTTCAAAACCAAACCGTGCGTTCTGAATGATGAAGATGACGGTCTTTCCAAGAGCATCTCCGTCAGGGAACAATGCTTCAGCAAGGTCATCACCCATAATGACTTTCTGGGCACCCTGCACATTGTCAGAAATATCGAAGAAACTGCCTTCTGAAAGCTCAATGTTGTTCATCTCGAGATAGCCGTTTTCTACGCATGTTGCACTGGCAGAGGCAGACTCGTCGCCGTAAGAAATAGTTCCCGAAGTAGAGTTCGTAAGGAATATCTGCTTGAGGTTCGGGATGTACTTCCAGAGGTCATCGCGGAAGTCGTCGTTGAAGGTGATGCTTGAACTGCTGCGTCTGTTCATGAAGCCCGAACGGAGCGACACCTGATCAAGACCTGCCGAGCCGAACGAGCCGCGGATGTTTGCCGTAGCGCTTTCACCGAGCGTGGTGATGACGATGACGGACGCAACACCGATGATGACACCGAGCAGTGACAGGAAGGTGCGCATTTTGTTCATGCGGAAGTTCTGGAGCGCGTTGAGGAAATCTTCAAACATTTGCGGCCTCCCCGGAAGATGCTGGCACGGATTGCTGCTCAGGCACAGACTGTTGCTCAGGCACCGGCCCGTCTTCTTCACGGGCAATGTTGCCGTCGAGGATGCGGATGCAGCGCGGGGTTGAAGCGCCTATTCCAGAGTCGTGCGTGACGATGACGATTGTCGTGCCGTCTTTTTCGTTGATTTCGCGGAACAGCGCGAGCACCTGCCTGCCGGTTTCTGAGTCGAGCGCACCAGTCGGCTCATCTGCAAGGATGATGCGCGGCTTGGTGACCATTGCACGGGCAATGGCGACACGCTGCTTCTGACCGCCTGAAAGTTCGTGCGGACGATGTTTCAGGCGTTCTGAAAGGCCGACCTGCGCGAGTGCCTCTTCTGCAAGCGCACGACGCTCGCCGCGGGGAATGCCCTGGTAGCGCAGCGGCAGCATGACGTTTTCAAGCACGGTCATGGTGGAAAGCAGATGGTACTGCTGGAAAACAAAGCCGACGGTCTCGTTTCTGAGTTCGGCAAGTTCGGTTTCGGTCATTTCTGCGGTAAGGCGGCCGTTTATGATAACGTCGCCTGAAGTCGGGCGGTCAAGGCAGCCAATCATGTTCATGCACGTTGACTTGCCTGAGCCTGAAGGACCCATGATGGAGACGAACTCGCCTTCTTCTATTGTGAACGAAATGCCGCGGAGTGCCTGGACTTCTTCTTCGCCCATTGCGTAGACGCGCCAGACATCCTTCATTTCAATAACTGGTTCAGCCATAGTGTGTACTCCTGACTATGCTGTTAAAAGCCGGGGAATCCGCCGCCACCGCCGAAGCCGCCACCGCCGCCTTGCATTCCACCGCCGCTGAAGCCGCCGCTACCGCCACGCATACCCGGAAAGCCTGAAAAGTCATTGCTGCCGGAACCTGATGCCTGGAACTTATACTGGCCTGATGGAGCCGTTGCACTCTGTGACTTAAGCGTTTCATTGCCGCTCAAGCCTTCTATTACGTTAACGTGTGTGCGGTCGTACTGTTCGACAGTGACATTAACTGAACGGGTAGAACCGTCCGGGAGCATGATTTCCGCAAAAGCCTGTCCGTCTTCATCGTAGCCGATTGCCTTGTTTTCTACGAGTATGACCGTTACTGGCGCTGTAATTTCAATTTCACCCGTGAACGAGTAATTTGGAAGGATTTCATCCGGCGGGTTGTCGATGCGGACATCTACCGGGACGACGGTTGCACCACGGTTGGTAATCGTTCCCATGTTAGGGTACGCGTAGACATAGCCTTCTACCGGCTTGCTGTACGCCGGGAAAGTGAATGTGACTTTCTGGCCGATTTTGAGTTTGGCAACATCTGTCTCAACGACCTCTACTGACGTTGTCATATATGACCGGTCGATTATCGTACCGACAGAGTCCTGCGCCTGAAGATAGTCTCCGACAGCGACTGAAAGTTTTACGACGATACCGTCAAACGTTGCAACTACCTTTCTGTCATTAAGTTTCTTGACGAGTGTTTC
>JAZUFS010000423.1:0-6762 GCA_045640805.1 Treponemataceae bacterium | reverse complement strand
CTAAGACCGCTTGGCCACCGACTTAAAAAGAAACAGCACATCCGTAGAGATGTGCTGTTTTCCGTTATTTTTTGCAGTATCTGACTTTACTTCTTGAAGAAGCTGTCAAACTCACTGTCTGTCCTGAGCTTATCAGCATGCTCGGCAAACTTGCGTGCATTCTCGGCTTCACGCTCATCCGCTTCGTCGTCCTTTTCAGAACCTGTGTTTCCATCGTTTCCAGAAGCTCCGGCATTGTTCTTGTGGACTTTCTCGCCGTCGATGTTCGCGCTCTTCAGATTCTCGTCAGCAAACTGCCAGCAGGTCGCATCATCGTCAACATGGCGGTCAGGGAAGATGAGCCCGCAGCCCAGATAGATGATGACCATAACCCAGAACTTAGTCAGAATTGTCAAAAGGAGCGTGATAAGGCGGACAATAGTCACATCCCAGTTGAAGTACTCAGCGATACCGCCGCAGACGCCGAACAGCATCCGCTTTCTTGATTTGTATATTTTCTTAGCCATAATTCTCTCTCCTTATCTGGCCATTTTGATGGTGACCTGTCCCATGCCGCAATTTACGGAGAAGTGGTTCTCCATCCGCTCGTTGCAGTCTATGTTCCCGATGCCGCTACGCTTTGTGTTGTTGAACGAAATCTCTCCAAGTCCTACACGGCCCGCAAATGAATACTGGTCCGGATTTCCCGTCAGATTCATGGCGATTCTTCCCATGCCGCAGTCTATGTTGCAGCTACCTGTTGCAGTACCGGTCAGATCCATGTTGCCCGCACCGCAGTGAAGCGTCCAGCTGCCGCCGTGCACAGTATCCAGGACCAGATTTCCCGCACTTACATCGATGAAGCCTGCCTTGCATGAAAGCGCTATGTTCTTTGTCGTGAAAGAACCCGCTCCCAGCGTCACCTTGAAAATGCTGAGCGAAGCGTTTTCAGGCACCGTCATAAGGATGCGCGGAGCACTGTGCCTGTCAGCGTGCTGCCAGAACGAAAGATTCGGCAGGCGCATTCTGTTGTCGACAATCAGCGTGCCTTTTTCAGTGACTTCGCATCTGAAGGCGGATGGCTCAATCAGGCGGGTCTCGACCGTCCACTTGCTGCCCGGAATCATAACGATTTCAGCGGCTCCGAGTGAAAGTTCAAGGTTCTTCACCTTGTCAGCATCGAACTCAAAGAACATGCCTGCCGAGCGGTATGTTGAGCCGCCGGTACTGCCGCCCGCATTGCGTTTCGGACGGAATCCGCCTGCCCCGCCGTTGCCGCCAGCTCCACCGCGTCCTCCGGCACCACCTGCGCCGCCACGACCGCCAGCTCCAGCTGCGCCATCAGCACCAGCGGCACCACGTGCAGTCACATCAGTGTCGATTGTGGCCGGCACCCAGGCAAACTGCGCCTTTATTTCCTCAGCAAGCTTATCCGGCGCGCCAAGTTCCTCTATGACCTTATCATCGTTTTCTGCATCTTCGAAAAAGTCTGTGAAATACTCCATTGCCTCATCCTGTTCTTCAACAGGAAGGGCGGCCAGACAATTCCGTAATTCTGCAAGATATGTATTTCTGTCCATGTTCATCCTCTCAAAACCGATTCGTTATGACTGAGTACCGTCACCCGTGTCTGCACCCAGAAGTACGTGATCAACGCTCTTTCTGAATGTCACCCAGTCCCTGCGATATGCATCCAGCTGTATCATGCCGTTGGATGTAATCTTGTAGTAGCGTCTGTTCCGGCCGGCAGCTTCCTTGTCGTACGTCTCAAGGAAACCGTCTTTCTGAAGGCGGCGCAGTACGGGGTACAGCGTGCTTTCAGACACTTCCATTATTGACCGGACATCCTGCGTGATTTTGTAGCCGTATGTTCCTTCAGCCTCCTGCGAGACGACGGAAAGCACGACGGCATCAAGAAGCGCAGAGCCCGCTGTAAATACCATTGCATCCTCCTGTTTTGTTCTTTGACACATATTATTGTATCAACAACTATAATATACACAATATAATATTATAGCGTCAACTATTTTCTTCAATTTTTCTTACATATTTTTCAACACGCGAAATAAGCAGATGTGTCACCGCAAAAAAGTCATGCTATGCCGGCGCCTTGGGCTGCGTCGTGGTTTTATGGTGCGGTCCCGCGCCGGAGTGAGAATGCTTACGCATTCTCACGAAAAGCGTGGTATGCCGGCGCCTTAGGCTGCGTTCTGGTATAACTGGGCGGCCCCGCGCCGGGGCGACAATGCTAACGCATTCTCGCGATTTGTGTGGTATAATAAATGGCATGAAAGCATTATTTATCGGCGGCACTGGAACCATCAGTACTGCAATTACTAAGCGCCTTCCATCTGAAGGCTGGGATTTAACGCTCTTGAACCGTGGAAACCGCAACGCTGTTGTACCTGAGCAGGTTCATACTGTCGCTCTGGATGTGCATGATGAAAAGGCACTGGCAGATTTCATCAAGGATAAGCAGTATGACGTTGTCTGCGACTTCATCGGATTCGTTCCTGAGGATGTACAGCGCGACTACCGTGTGTTCAAGGGACACACAAAGCAGTACATGTACATCAGTTCTGCCGCGACGTACCAGAAGCCGTGTGCTGACTACCACATTACAGAAGGTACCTGTCAGGAGAACCGCTACTGGCAGTATGCCCGCGATAAGATTGAATGTGAGAAGTTCCTCATGACCAAGTACCGCGAGGAAGGTTTCCCTGTCACGATTATCCGCCCGAGCCACACCTACGACGAGCGTTTCGTGCCGATGGGCGTTCACGGAAAGAACGGCAGCTATCAAGTACTGAAGCGCATGAAGGAAGGTAAGCCAGTCATCATTCACGGTGACGGCACAAGCCTCTGGACAATGACTCACAACAGCGATTTTGCCAAGGGCTTCATCGGCCTTATGGGCAATATTCACGCGATTGGTGAGGCTGTACAGATTACCAGCGACGAGACAGTGACATGGAATCAGGTGTTCCAGGCAGTCGCAGATGCTCTTGGTGTGAAACTTAACGCGTATTATGTTTCATCGCAGTTTATTGCAGAGACAGGCGCTGCATTCGACGCAGGCCCGGGATTGCTTGGCGACAAATCAAACTCAGTTGTGTTCGACTGCTCGAAATTGAAGCGCCTCGTGCCGGATTTCTGCTGCACCACCCGCTTTGATCAGGGCGTACGCAAGACTGTAGAGTATGTCATGAGCCACAAGGAATGCCAGAACGAGGATCCTGAGTTCGATGAATGGTGCGACAAGGTGATTGCCGCCATGGAAAAAGCGAAGAAGGAAGTGCTCGCATAAAGCTGACGGCGCTTTCGGGCGCCAGCCCAGGCATAAAAAAAGACCGGCTGTTTCATCTGCCGGTCTTTTTTTATGCCCGCTCAGTGCAGGCACAAGTCTTTATCAGTTACCCCAATCAAGTTCAATGGTGATTGAACCTGTTACAGGATCGTTTCCTGTAAGTGTCGGCCACTTGAATGTAAGTGACAGAGTACCGTCTGTAGGATCCTCTACAGGTGGTGCTGGCGGTGGATCATCAGGTGTAGCAGGTGTAACAGGTGTATCTGTAGCACCGGCAGCAGCCTTGTTAATATCTGCTGACAGAGAACTCTGAACATCAGAGAGAACACTGCTTGCTGCTGATGCCGCTGAAGAAGCACCTGCACCAGAAGAAACAGATTCCTTGGCACTGAGTGACTGTGTACCACCTGTGCTTGTTGCAGCGGCTGCTGCTGTTTCCATAGGTGTTACAATGTCCTGACCGACAGAGAATGAAGCCTGCTGTCCTGGCTGAACAGTAACACCGGCGTCTGTACTCCAGTCGAAATCATCGCCCTCGTCTGAAGCGCCTTCACCTTCGCCCTCTGGAGCACCAGCGCCTACAGCAGATTCTACAATCCCGCCAGTCTCTTCTACTGCATTAGACTCTTCCTCAATCAGGACTGCATCACCACGATTGTAGCTGATTGACTTTGGCTGCGGTGGTAAAAGAATCCATGTTCCGCTTGTACCAACAAGGCGGTTGACGGTAAGGTCACCGGCAGTACCACGGACAGAAGCCGTTACAGCCGGAGTCTTTACAGTGAAGGAAACTTTCTTGTCAGCAGCTGACTTGACATCAGCTCCGACTGCACCAGCATCCAGGTAGAAGCTTGATGCCTTGTTACCTTCCTGCTCGTAAAGCTTTTCAATGGTAAGGCGTGTAAGAGCCTTTACCGTGATTGTTGATTCATCAACTGAAATAACAGCCTCAGATTTGAAACCTGTTGAAAGAACAGTTCCTGGTCCGAGTGTCGTACCGGCAGAAACCGCAACCCAGCTGCCATCAGCTTTCTGATACTCAACCTTGCCAACAACGTCGAGTACCTTTGCACTGAGCGCAAAAGCAGAAACTGCCGCAAAAAGAAGAATAAGAACAACAAATGTCTTTTTCATGTTTTTACTCCTTAGAATGAAACTGTTCCACCAAGAGAAGGTGTAAATGATGAACTTCCTGTTCCGCCCAGTGGAATGTTCTGTCCGAGAGACAGGAATGTAGAAACATCACTCATGATCTGCCACTTGGCAAGAAGATTCCATGATGCTCTTGTAGCTGCGAATCCGCCAACTGTACCGCAGTAAATATCTCCGGTAGCAAGGCAGAGAAGATTGCTCATTGGTTTTGCTGTTACAGAAAGACCTGCATCCAGGACACCGCCGCTGCAAGGTTCTGAAGTAATAGCCTGGAAACCTTTTGTTCCAAAGCCAACCTTACCTGATACAGACATTGACATGACTGGCAGGTAAGCAACTATGCTTCCCTTTGCAAGAAGTCCGGCCGGGTCAGTATCTTTTGTAAGGTAACTGCCTGTCACACTTCCTGAGTAGTAGATTGATGCATTGATAGGACCTGCTGCTGAAACTGTTCCGTAGAAGCGGTTGTATCCGTCAGAAACGCCTGTTGCTGCAGCACCGTTTCCGTTGATACCGCCGGCAAGTTCAGCGGAGAATGTGTTACCGCCAAGAACGTTTGCCGCTGTAAAGTTAGCCAGGAACACCGTGTACTTTGAACCAAGTGCATATACTGAGTTTGCATCATAGGTCCATGCGGCATTGACGCCTGAAGTCTTTGCATTAAGAAGGCCTGTGTATCCGACGTAGGCACTTGCCTTGAAGATGCCGATGTTCGTTGCAACGTTTAAGCCGTCAGATGTCATTGCGAAAACAGATGAAGTAACATCAGAATAGGCGAAACGGCCGGCGTTTATATTGAGCTTCAGAGAACCTGCCGGAATTGCAAAGTTTACTTTGAAAAGAGTAACGTCAACAAGGTTCGTGAATGAAGGATTTACACCTGAAGCAAATGAACCGTCAAGTTTGTAGTAAGCTTCTGTTGAGAATGAGCCGATTCCGAATGGAACCTTTGCATATCCTGTAACCTTTACGGAAGGGCTGAAAGATGTAGTACTGCTTACGACAGCACCGCCAGAAAGGTCAAGAGAGCCACCATAGTCAAAGGCGGCCAGCGGGAAAGCCATCATGCAGACGGCTGCAAGAATTAAAACTACTTTCTTAAACATTATTTGCCTCCCAGCAGAGTCATACAGTCATTGATTGTCGCAAGCGCATCATATCCAGATACGATAGCCTGCGGATCAGCACCAGCTGAAATAAGACCCATTGCCTGAAGTTCACGGAGTGCATAGCGGTCAGCTTTTGTAATTGAATACATCAAGCCACCCTTAACATTCCAGGTTCTCATGATCAGACCGGCAAAATCCTTATACGTAAGGGAATCGTCAGCATTAACACCTGCCTTGCAGATTTCTGCATCCTGCAGGGCACGGATTGCATCTGCCTCTGAAGCACTTTCAGGAACAGAACCAAGATAAACAGCAAGGAAATAAGCTGTCTCGCCGACGGTAGACTCATCAGCTTCAATCATTTTGGTCAACGCATCTGCACTCTGGGCAGAAACAACTGCTGCACACAGGAGGATCAGCGCTGTCATTACAAGAAATCTTTTCTTCATATACATTCCACCTAGTATAATGTTATATCACAACTTTTGAAAAAAACACGCTTTTTAAACTTTTTCCAAAGCTTGCGTAATATCTTCCATTATATCATTAATATTTTCGAGTCCGCAACTGAAACGTACCATTCCGCCGTCAATTCCGGCAGCAACAAGCTGCTCATCAGTCAGCTGGCGGTGGGTTGCACTTGCAGGATGCAGGACACATGTCCTGATATCAGCTACATGAACCTCATCGCTTGCAAGTTTCAGTGCATCCATGAAACGTACTGCAGCTGCGCGGCCGCCCTTGATGCTGATTGAAATTACTCCGCATGTTCCGTCCGGCAGATACTTCTGTGCGCGTTCATAATACTTGTCGCCCGGCAGTCCCGGATATGAAACGCTTGCAATCTTGTCAGACTTCTTGAAGAACTCTGCTACAGTCTTTGCATTTGCCACGTACTGTTTCATGCGTACAGGCAGTGTCTCAAGACCAAGGTTCAGGTAGAAAGCGCTCTGAGCTGCAGGATAGCAGCCGAAATCGCGCATCAGCTGGGTGCGGGCCTTTACGATGTAGGCGGCGTTTCCGAAGTCACCGACATAGCGAAGTCCGTGATAGCTTTCATCAGGCTCAATCATGTCAGCGAATTTGCCGGTAGCCTTGTAAGCCTTTTCCCAGTCGAATTTTCCGCTGTCGACGATGACACCGCCACCCTGTACTGCGTGACCGTCCATGTATTTTGTAGTTGAATGTACGACGATGTCTGCACCCCACTCAAAC
>JAZUFS010000422.1:0-4302 GCA_045640805.1 Treponemataceae bacterium | reverse complement strand
CAAAACCCCTATGCCATAAACCATGGTTTACAAATTTTTCCCTTTTTTTATTGACACAAATCTCCAATTGTGTTAATCTTATCTTAGCTTGTAAATAAGCTGATAAACTCTCTCCGATGTCCGGCTTGCTGGACGAAGGGGTTTCGGGAAACGTTGTTTTTCGAAACCCCTTTTCTTTTGTCCTTCAATTCATCCACCTTTTAATATTCTCTGTTTGAATACTCGATTTATATTTTATAAAAATCGACTTTTCCTTGACAGTTTCTTTTAGAATGTCAGAACGGCCGTGTTTTCAGACAGTCTCCTGCTTTGCGATTGTCGTGCTGCCTGCCGGAACAGATTCTGTAAGCCAGACATTACCGCCGACAGTACTTCCTTTTCCTATGACCGTATTTCCGCCAAGAATTGTTGCGCCTGCATAAATCGTCACGTCATCTTCTATAGTAGGGTGGCGTTTCCTGTTGCTCATCTCCTTCCTGACACTCAGTGCGCCGAGCGTAACTCCCTGGTACAGTTTTACGCGGTCTCCGATTATCGTCGTTTCACCTATTACAATGCCGGTTCCATGGTCAATGAAGAATGACTCCCCGATCTCTGCTCCCGGATGAATATCAATCCCTGTTTTTCCATGTACGTGCTCTGTCATTATCCGCGGAATGATAGGTACTCCATTTATATGGAGGAAATGTGCGATTCTGTATACGACAATTGCCTCAATTCCCGGGTACGAAAGAATGATTTCCTCTTCACTGCGTGCGGCAGGATCTCCATCAAGGGCTGCCTTTACATCAAGCTGTGTCTTGCGTCTTATTTCAGGTATTTCTTCTATTAAAGAGAGAACTGTCTGCTCTGCCAGATTGAAACAGCGTGAACTTGCGGAATCCTTCTTCAGATACAGCAGCGCCTTCTGTGTTTCTCCCGTCAGCTGGGCAATAATGCGGTTGACCCGTTCTCCGGTTGTGTATTTCAGTTTCTCTGAATCCAGCTGCTCAGCTTTCTTGAATCCAGGGAAAATGAGTGCCTGCAAATCCGACAGGGCAGAAACTACTGTCTCTCTGTTTGGAAATGTCACATCTTTCTTGGCATTTATGCCGCCATACTGTTCGTATGAATCAAGAATGTTTTCTATTAAAACGTCTATACTTTTCATCATATTTTATTATATACTGACACCCTGCAAAAAATTCAATGCAGACTGCATTTTTTTGCATTTTTTTATATTGACAAAAGAAAAATCAGTCTGTATATTAGTGAGACGTCTCACTTCATTAGGATGAGTATGCCTTTATAGCTCAGTCGGTAGAGCGCAACCATGGTAAGGTTGAGGTCAACAGTTCGATCCTGTTTGAAGGCTGTAGCTTATAAAGTATCTAAGGAGTACTATTATGGGAAAGAAAGCAAAAACCGCAGTTGAAATCATTGCTCTTCAGTGCAGCGAATGCAAGCGCAGAAATTACACTACATATAAGAACCGCAAGAACATTCAGGGTAAGCTCGAGCTTAACAAGTATTGCCCGTTCGACCGCAAGCATACTCTTCATAAAGAAGTAAAAGTAAAGTAAAATCTGTTTATAATCCCTTCGGGGTTTATATATATTTAGGCCAGTAGCTCTAATGGTAGAGTGGCGGTCTCCAAAACCGTTTGTTGCGGGTTCGAATCCTGCCTGGCCTGTTATTTTAATAAAAGCGAGGACTACAAATGAAAATCGTTCAGTTTTTTAAGGAATGTGGAGCTGAGCTCAAAAAGGTCGTATGGCCTGGAAAAGATGATGTCATTTCTTCTGTTAAAGTAGTTCTGATTTCCACAATTGTCGTTGCTGTTATTCTTGGTGTATTCGATTACCTGTTTACCAGCGGAATGAACCTCATTTTCTAGGAATAAAAGCACATGGCAAAGGGTTGGTATATACTTCATACATACTCTGGTTATGAAAACAAGATCGAGCGCACTATCCGTTCACTTATTGAACGCGGCGATCTTTCCAAGGACATTGTTCTTGATGTAAAGGTTCCTGTAGAAGAAGTGTGTGAAATCAAAGATGGCAAGAAGCGCAACATCACAAAGAAGTTCCTTCCTGGCTACATCATGATTGAACTCGATCTTCCAGAAATTGGATGGAAGGACACCTGCTCCACTATCCGCCGCATCAATGGTGTAACTGCATTTGTTGGAACAAGCAGTACCGTCCGCCCGCGTCCTATTTCCCCTGAAGAAGCAAAAGCCCTGCTCCAGAAAGCTGGTGAAATCAAGGGTGAGAAACCTGTCCGCATGAAGCAGACATTTACAGAAGGCGAGCAGGTCAAGATTATCGATGGTCCATTTGCAACATTCCAGGGTGCCATTGAAGAAGTTAATCTTGAGAAAAATAAACTTCGTGTTGTCGTACAGATTTTCGGACGTGCAACACCGGTTGAAGTTGATCTATTACAGGTTGAAAAGGTTTAGTATCCGCACCGCGGATGCTTTTCTTTGTTTTGGGAGAGCGGCCCTTCCGTTGGACTGAGGTCGTTCGCTAGACTGGTACTGCTTGCAGTACCGGACACACCAATTTAAGGAGATAAAAAATGGCCAAGAAAAAGGTAACTGCCGTAATCAAGCTGCAGTGTCCAGCTGCAAAAGCGACACCAGCTCCGCCAATCGGACCGGCTCTCGGACCGCACGGCGTCAGTGCACCACAGTTTGTTCAGCAGTTTAACGACCGCACAAAGACCATGGAACCGGGACTTATCATCCCAGTCGTCATCACTGTTTATCAGGATAAGTCATTCACTTTCATCCTGAAGACACCACCGGCAGCTGTTCTTATCAAGAAGGCTGTTGGAATTGAAAAAGGTTCTGGAAACTCAATCCTGAACAAAGTCGGAACTCTTTCTGCTGCAAAGCTTGAAGAAATCGCAAAAATGAAGATGCCTGACATCAATGCTATTGATCTTGAAGGCGCTAAGAACATCATCGCTGGTACTGCACGCAGTATGGGCGTAGAAGTGGAGCGGTAACATGAAGCACGGAAAGAAATATCTCGAAGCACTGAAGAAGTACGATTCAACTGCATCATTCCCAGTCACAAAGGCTTGTGAAATGGTGAAGGAACTGAAGTTCTCAAAGTTTGATGAGACTGTAGAAGCTCACGTAAACCTGAGACTCGGAAAGAATCAGACCGTACGTGATACACTCGTGTTCCCAAATCAGTTCAGAGGCGAAAAGAAAGTCCTGGTTTTCTGTAAGGATGACCGCGTAAAGGAAGCTCTTGACGCTGGTGCAGCATTCGCAGGTTCAACAGAATACGTCGACAAGGTAAAGGGCGGCTGGCTCGATTTCGATATCGCAGTTGCAACACCTGACATGATGAAGGACGTTGGACGCCTTGGTATGGTTCTCGGACGCAAAGGTCTCATGCCTAACCCGAAGACAGGTACCGTTACTAACGACATCGTTGCTGCAATCAATGAACTTAAGAAAGGACGTGTAGAATACCGCGCTGACAAGGCAGGTATTGTACATATTGCTGTTGGCAAGTGTTCTATGGAAGCTGGCCAGATCGCTGAAAACGTTTCAGCTCTTCTTTCAGAAATCTCAAAGAAGAAGCCTGCAGATGCAAAGGGCGATTATTTCAAATCAGTTTCAGTAAGCTCAACAATGGGCCCTGGAATCTGGGTTGAGTACAAGGATGGTGAGTAATTATGGCTATTAAAGCAAAGAAACTCCAGCCTGCTAAAGTAGAAGCTATTGCTACAGTTAAGTCTGTGCTTGAAAGCTACAATGATTTCATCTTCGCTGACTACCGTGGAATGACCGTTGCTCAGATTACTGAGCTCCGCAAGCAGCTCCGCGAAAAGGGATGTGAATTCAAGGTTATCAAGAACAATTTTGCAGGTGTTGCATTCAAGGAACTGAACGTAACAGATGATGTAGACCAGTATCTCAGTGGTCCTACAGCAATCGCACTTGCAAAGGAAGATTCAAACGAAATTGCAAAGATTCTGTTTGACTTCGCCAAGGAAACACCTGCACTTCAGGTCAAGGGTGCTCTTATTGATAAGGAAATCTACGATGCTGCAAAGATCGAGGCCTTCTCAAAGCTCCCAGGCAAGAAGCAGATGATTGCTATGATTATGTCTACGATCAACGCACCGGTCCAGAAGCTGGCTGCTACAATCAAGGCATACGCAGACAAGAAAGCAGAAGAGGGTGGAGACGCTCCAGCTCCTGCTGCAGAGTAAGTAACTATTTCAGGATTACGAAAGTCATCCTGAATAAAAAATGCGTCAGGCTTCACAGCTGTCGTCCTGTCGCATAAAAAA
>JAZUFS010000421.1:0-3001 GCA_045640805.1 Treponemataceae bacterium | reverse complement strand
CAGTTCATCCACAAACGCGTATGACGGCTCCTCTTTTCACTACACCGCGTATCCGGCATGCTGTTCACAGCTGGAAATGCTGGCTGCCACGCATTCCGGGTACGAGTTCGCTGTCGTGGCCCGGCTGCCTGCGTTTTTTCTCGTGGACCTGGAGGCGGATGGCAGCTTCGCCCGCAAAGCCCGCGGCGTGGAGTACGTGTTGCTGGATGCAACGGAGTCTGCGCCGGCTGATAAGGCATATGACGCTTTTAAGGCAAGCGCGCCAGTATCTGCTTCTCAGGCTGCATCGGCAGATAAGTCATCGTTCGCTTGCAAGGCAGCGGCCGCCATCGCCGCGCTTTCGCCTGACATCGCCGTTGCCGCCACCTGCTGGCTGACGCCGTTCGACTGGCTGCCGCTTGAGGACGCGCTCATTGCAGAAAAGCTTCAGAAAGCGGGCATCAAGACGCTCTGCCACAGCGCGACGTCAGCTGAAACCTGCTTTGATAAGCGGGAAATGCGCGCGTTCCTGAAAGCGCACAGGTTCCCGGCTCCCGAAAGCGTCTTTCTTGATCACGAACTGTACCGCGCAGAACGAAGTCATTCTGAAATTACAGTAAATCCTTATAAAGAGCGCGTTTTTGCGCAGTTTGAGAAGCTGCGCTATCCGGCTGTCATAAAAGACACGACAGGATTAAGCTCGTTCGGTATGGATGTAGTCAATTCGCCTGACGCTGTGCGCGCCGTTCTTGAATCCCGAAAGCTGAGCGGCGACCGTCTGATTGAAGAGTTCGTGGAAGGTGACCAGTTCGGCGTTGAAGTATACGGCTCGCCCGGCAAGTATCACGTGATGACGCCGTTCCTCTTTTCGGTGACGCGCCACGGCATTACAAGCCCCAAACAGAGCGTGAAACTCAGTGTGTCAGGGGATGAAGCAGAGTCGCGCTTTCATCTTGCGGATATGCGACGCCTCGTCACGGATATGGCTGAGGCGCTTGAACTGCGCGGTGCCGCCCAGTTCGACCTGGTGTTCAGCGGCGCGTCAGGCCTTGAAAGCGCATCCGGGCCTTCTTGTGTAGACCGGCATGAGCGCGCTGTATCGTCAGAAATGGGCGGAATGCGCTGTAATGACGACGGTGCATACGGCGGCTGGGTCGTCATAGAAGTGAATCCGCGGCTTTCGGGGCTTACCGCGCCGACATCCGTGCTCGCGGGTAAGAGCGCGCTGGAACTGCTGCTGGAGGCGGCGGGCCTTAAAAGCGCACACTTACCTTCTTGTAGAGCCGTGCCCGAAAAAAGCGGAGTGTGCTTTGAAGGGACGGCGCATTCTGAAAGCAGGCAAGCGTCTGCATTTAAGGCAGCGCCGGCGTGCGTGCTCGACGTGAAACTGACCGTGCTTTCAGGCGCGCGTTTTGAAGAGCTCACTGCGCTTCCGTATGTGTACGCTGTAAATCAGACCGCAAACGATGAAGCCCGCCAGAACCGTGAGAAGGGCTACTGCGAAGTCGTCATCGGCGCCGAAACGCCGGCGGCTCTGCTCGCGCGTCTCGCTGAGCTGAAAGCCCTCTTCCCGGACGAACTAGACGACAACTTCGTAGAAAGCGCCCGCCGCCTCATCTTGAAAGCATATTAGTGTCTTATATTTGACCTGCCTGAAAAGCGCAACATACCACACCAGATGATTCGCAGATTTCCCTCACGCGGATGAGAGCGAATGATTTTAGCCTTCTCGAAGCTTATTAAGAACTCACAAAGCTGTGCAGATGGATACATGCCGTGAGGTGGGCCACGCAGGTCGTGCCACATCGGCCCCGAGTACGGTGGCTTTGCCACCGCACGAGTGAGATACCATAGCGCCGCAGTGGTACGACCTGTGGGGACCGCCGGAAGGCATGTGTCCATCTGTACATTTCTGAATTTGCTTAACAAACTTCTCCGAAAACGCTAAAATCTTCTCAATCATGAAACCAGAACTCATCAACAGTTTGAAAGGCTATAACGCCAAATCTTTTGCAAGCGATTTCATTGCGGGCCTCATTGTCGGTATCGTTGCTCTTCCGCTCGCCATCGCTTTTGCCATTGCATCCGGAGTGAATCCTGCTGCCGGACTTTTCACAGCAATTATTGCGGGCTTCTGCATCAGTGCATTCGGAGGAAGCCGCGTTCAGATAGGCGGACCGACGGGCGCGTTCGCTGTCATCGTGTACGGCGTCGTTGCCCAGTACGGCATGGCGGGGCTTGCGACTGCCACGGTCATGGCGGGCATCCTGCTGATTCTGCTTGGCGCGTTCAAGATGGGCGGCCTTGTGAAGTTCATCCCGTACACAATCGTCACGGGCTTTACTGCGGGCATCGCGGTCACGATTGCGGCCGGCCAGCTCGGCGACTTTTTCGGGCTGCGTCCTGATTTTTCAAGCCCGATGCTCATTCTTGGTGAGGAGTATTCCAAGATGCCGGGCGATTTCCTTCCCAAGATGATTGCGTACGTGCGTTCAGCGGCGAGCGTGAACTGGTATTCGTTCACGATGGCTGCCGTGAGCCTTGCGTTCATTTTCATCTGGTCCAAGTTCATCAAGAAGATTCCGGGCAGCTTTGTCGTCATCATCCTGGCGACGGTCGTCAGCATCGTGCTTGAAAAGACATGCGGGCTTACGACGGATACGATCGGTAAGTTTGCGGACGGCGCGGAACACTACATCATCCCGTCGACGCTGCCAAAGCCGGTACTGCCTGATTTCAGCATATCCACAATCACGACGCTGTTCCCGACGGCGGTTTCCATCGCGGTGCTTGCAGCTATTGAGTCGCTCCTTTCTGCGGTCGTTGCCGACGGTATGATTGGCGCAAAGCACGATTCCAACATGGAGCTTATTGCACAGGGAGTCGCCAACATCGCGTCTCCTGTGTTCGGCGGCATCCCGGCAACTGGCGCCATCGCACGCACGGCGACGAATATCAAGAACGGCGGGCGCACTCCTGTCGCGGGCATCATCCACGCGCTGACGCTGCTCCTCATCCTGCT
>JAZUFS010000420.1:0-1701 GCA_045640805.1 Treponemataceae bacterium | reverse complement strand
AGAAAGGTCCTGAATACCGTATTTCTCAACAAGAGAAGCAACTTCAGAAGATTTAGGATCAATTCTGCTGTATGAAATGCGGTCAAGATTTTTCTTGTTGACTTCGTTGTATGCCTCAAGTACATACTGGTCAATCTGATCGAATCCCTGAATGCCGAACTCAGACAGACGTGATGATGCATACAGCGTCATCTGGACCTGACCGTTAAGACCTGCAAGAGTATTTGTCGTTGCAATCATATTGGAAATGGCAGTAGTGAGTTTGTACTCAAGGCCATCAACAGACTGAATTGGATCAATTACCTCAACGCGGTCACTGTAAATAAGCACAAGACCCATGTAAACAGCCTTGATGCCGACTTCGTTGTTGTTGACTTCCTGTACCTGATATTTTGAAATGCCGTAATCTCCGGCGATTTCCTCGTTCTCAGGTTTACTCATGTCAAAGAACTCGTATGAGAACTTGCGGTTTGAGCTGCCCTTATACTCCACGAGAAGATCTTTCATGTACTGATCTACCGTGTTATATGGCGCTGGCAGATTGTCTGAGAAGAACACTTTTGCAACAAGCGGCTGGTCAAGCGTTTTTACGACCTGCTTGCTTGCATCTGAAAGTGAGTATGACTGTGAAGATGTAAGGTCTATTCTGAAGAATGAACGCTGACAGACCAGATTGAGCAGAATGAGCACTACAATGAACAGTGCAAAATCGCTTTTCGGGCTTTTAAGCCATGCAATAAACTTTTTCATTATGCGTTCCTCCTTGATTTGACTGCCTTGACGGTAAAGCCCAGGAAGATGAACGTCACGCTCAGGAAATACACTACATCACGGCTGTCGATGATGCCCTTTGAAATGGATGTGAAGTGTGTGCCCGCTGAGAAGAACGTCAGGAAATCGGCAATACCGGCCGGAAGGATAATCAGGAACTGATCAATCACTGCAAGCACGATACAGATTGCAAACGCGACAAAGAATGCCACAATCTGATTCTTGCTGATTGACGATGCGAACAGGCCGATTGCACAGAAGGCAGCTGCAAGGAACAGAGCTCCGATGTAGCCACCGATAATCGGGCCCGCATCCGGAGAACCGAAAATGCAGCAGCAGAGCACGTAGAACAGAGACGGAACAAGCAGTGCCGCACAGGAAATGAGTGCGGCGAAATACTTACCGGCAACTGCATCACCTGCGGAAACAGGTAATGTCAGGAGTGTCTCAAGGCTTCCGGAACGGCTTTCTTCTGCAAACAATCTCATGGTGATTGCAGGAATGAAGAATGCGAACAGCACGGGAAGCAGTTCGAAGAAGTAACGCAGGTCTGCCTCATTGGCAAGGAAGAATGTGCTGAAGAACATAAAGCCTGTAATCAGGATGAAGAGTGAAGTTACAAGCCACACGATGAATGAATTGAACCAGGCGCCAAGTTCGCGCTTTACGATGACGCCGACAGCAGTATGTTTTCTTGGAGAACTCATGCAGATGCCTCCTCTGCCTCTGTAGTAAGGGCATGGAATATATCTTCGAGACTGTTTTTCTGAAGTGAGAGTTCAAGGAGTTTCCAGCCCTTGTTGACGACTGTCTCTGCAATCTGCGGGCGGACCTCAACTTCACCGTTGATTGCCACGGCAACGTTTCCACCGTCAGATGTAACATTGACGTCGTTTCCGGCAAATGCGACAGCGGCCTTGATTGCGGCGG
>JAZUFS010000419.1:0-11549 GCA_045640805.1 Treponemataceae bacterium | reverse complement strand
GTCACGCTGCTCCTGTGTTCTGTAAGGACGTCCTGCAGCACCGGTCTTTGAACCGTCTGTATCGATGTAGTAGTCCTCACCTTCAATACCCCATTCAAGAACCTTTGAGTTCTCTGGCTCGAGCATTGCATCGAGGAACTTCAGGATCTTGATAGCCTTCTCTTCGCCGCTCTTTACAGAGAAACCATAACCGCGCTGGAGGTTAGGAAGTGTTTCATCCTTGTAGTGTGGTGTGATTGTCTCGTCGAATACAACTGGGAGTGGAGCATATGTTCTTTCCCACATACCTGCTGTCTGGTGGTGAGACTCGATGTCTCCCATCCATTCCCAGCCCTGTGAGAACTGACCAAGGATACGGCCCTGTGAGAGCTTTGCCTTCCACTGGTCTGCGTTGTCTGTCCATGATTCTGGATCGATAAGTCCGCGCTTGTAGTAACCGTTAGCAAGCTTGAACCATCTGTAAGCGTTAGCATCGATGAAGTTGTCTTCATAGATGTACTTGCCCTTTGCAGCATCCCAAGTAACGTGACCGTTACCATCGTTTGGATAACCTGCGAGGAAGTTTGGTGTGTTCCAGAGGTTGAATGCTTCCCAGTCATAAGTCATGATATGGAAAGGAATTGTTGGCATACCATCGATTGTTGGGTACTTCTTTGCATATGCTTCAACGAGATCAAAGAACTCATCTACAGTCTTGATGACTGGGTAGCCGAATTCCTTGAGTACGCACTTCTGAATCCAGAAAGCGTTCTGGTTGTAGTATGTACCAGAGTCAGCTCCTGAGAGAACACCGTAGTTTGGAAGTGAGTACAGGTGCTCAACAGTGATGTTGCCGTCTGCATCCTTTTCTGAGTCGATGTAAACCATCTGCTTCCAGACGTTTGCATAGTGGCTCATGATGTTAGGGCAGTACTTCTCAACGAGTGGCTTGATATCGATGAGGAGACCTGCACCCTGGAACTTCTCTGAATCAACTTCAACGAGGTCAGGAAGGTCACCTGATGCGATCATAACACCAATCTTCTGGTCCTTATCACCAACCAGGATATCCCACTTGAAAGTTACACCGAACTTTTCTTCGATCCACTTGTAGATCTTGTTGTCTGCAGGTGGCTGGTTTCTCTGCTGAATTGTGAATACAGAGATTTCCATCTTTTCTACGCCAGCATCAGCTGCTGCTGCAGCTGGAGCTGCTTCATTCTTCTTGCAGCTTACAAACAGCATGCTTGCAGCCAGAAGAACCATTACTAAAACCAGTAATGTCTTTTTCATTTTAGTCCTCCTCTTATGAGACTTTTATTCATTTCTAATGTAGAAACAAACTTTATTGTCTATTCTACACATGAAATCTAGGATAAAGCAAGAAATTATAAAAAAAAACATTAAAATAACGCTCATTTTTATAATTTTGTCCGATTATCTTTCTCCAAATGACTCTTTTCATCGAAAATCATTTCGTTTGCATCAGCTGTCTTGAACGGTTTCCATTCAGGCAGCTTTTTTTCTTCGTAATCAATTCCGTTGGGATTACCGGTCTTGATGAAGTTACATAGGTAGTTGCACATCTGGCGTGAAATGTCGTAATGCACGCCTGTGAACGGTCTCCAGCATTTGGCAAGTGTCTCAAACCAGAACCAGAGGTCTACGGAATGGAACTTACCGGGATTATCCCAGCCTGGAATAGGTACGTCAAATTCGTACACCCAGGTATCTGTTCCGTCGCCGAGTGTTTCAAGCGCTTCCTTATATTTCCAGATACTTTCCTTGATTGTACTTATGAGCTTATCCGTTCCCGGAACAGGCATCTTAAACTCATCAGTCGTCTGACCAACAATAATAGGAACAGTCTTAAATTTCTTTGCTTTAAGGCAGCTGTAGAAATCTCCGAAGATGAACCTGTCATCCTGTGTAGGCAGCCAGGTTGCGACTGATTTTGCCCATCCGCCGTATTCTTCCCACTTGTCACGCAGGAACTGAGTATCAAGCGCGCGTGCTTCCTTAAGGTTCTTTACGCCGAGGAAATTGAAGAAATCAACACCGGCCTGTTCAGCTTCTTTAAGTGTCTTTGGCTTGAAAATTGCCATGTGCTCATCAATGAGCATGCCGGAATCTACCATGGCGCGCTTAAAGAGGCCGTCTGTTCCGTGGGCAATCTGGTTCAGGACAGAACCGCCGCCGGCAGACTGTCCGCCAATGGTTATGTTCTCAGGGTCACCGCCGAAGGCAGCAATATTGTCTTTAACCCACTGCATTGCAAGTCTCTGGTCAAGGAGACCGAAGTTTGCAGGTGCATCAGGATTTTCTGCAGTAATTTCAGGATGACAGAGAAAACCGAACATGTTAAGGCGGTAGTTCATCGTTACGACGACAATACCGCGGCGGGCAATGCGTTCTCCGTCAAATTCCATTTCGGCAGTGAAACCTGTCTGCCATCCGCCTCCGTAAATCCATACGTAAACGGGAAGTTTTTCCTTGTAAGTAACTGCCGGAGTCCAGACGTTGAGTGTCAGGCAGTCTTCGCTTATGGCAATGTCTTTGTCGACAGACCATTCACGGCAATATAAATCATCCGGGTCATAATAAGGAGTAGGCTGAACGGGAATTGCAGAGAAATTCCAGGCTTTGAATGTGCCTTCCCATGAATCAGCAGGGACAGGGGCATGAAAACGCAAATCTCCGACAGGAGGTTTTGCAAATGGAATACCTTTAAAAGAGGTAATTCGTGGATCTGCAGCAGGCAGACCTTCAACAATACCTTGTTTAACAGTTGTTTTTCTTATCATATGCGCTTAGTTTAGTTTATAGGGTGATTGCAATCCTGACCATCAGAATTTATACTGATACTATGATGAAACAAGCATATAATCCTTATCTTCCGTCATGGGAATATATTCCGGACGGCGAGCCTCATGTCTTTGGTGACAGGGTGTATATTTACGGTTCTCATGATCAGTTCAACGGATATGTTTTCTGTCCGGGTGATTATGTCTGTTATTCGGCCAGTGTGGATAACCTGAAGGACTGGCGTTTTGAGGGCGTTACCTATAAAAAAACGCAGGATCCGCTTAATCCCGACGGGCATATGTTCCTGTACGCTCCTGACGTGACGGTCGGTCCGGATGGCAGATATTACCTGTACTATTGTCTGGACAAGGTTTCAGTTGTATCGGTTGCCGTGGGCGATAATCCTGCCGGCCCGTTTGAGTTCTACGGATATGTCCACTACAAGGACGGAACGCGTGTCGGTGAGCGCGAGGGTGATATGCCGCAGTTTGATCCGGCAGTAATTACAGAAGGAAACAGGACGTACCTGTATACCGGCTTCTGCGGGAACAACATGAAGGACAGGAAAGGTGCCATGGCAAGTGAGCTTGGCCCTGACATGCTTACCATGCAGGATGATTACACGGTCATTGTTCCGGGAAACGTCTACAGCAAGGGTTCGTCCTTTGAGGGACATGAATTCTTTGAGGCATCTTCGATCAGGAAAGTGGGTGACGTGTATTATTTCGTCTATTCATCAATCGTCATGCACGAACTGTGTTACGCGACGAGCAAGTCTCCGCGGGAAGGCTTTACGTATGGCGGTGTCATCGTAAGTAACTGCGATCTGAACATTTCTTCCTATAAAGATGCTGACATGCCGGCTGCATACGGCGCGAACAATCATGGCGGAATAGTGAAAATCCGTGACGACTGGTACATCTTCTACCACAGGCAGACAAACGGCACATGGTACAGCCGCCAGGGATGCGCCGAGAAAATACGCATTCTGGATGACGGCAGCATTCCGCAGGTGGAAATCACGTCATGCGGCTTGAACGGCGGTCCGCTTTCCGGCAAAGGCACGTATCCGGGATACATAGCATGTAATCTGTTCAAGAAGGATGATCCATGCAAGTATGTTGCGGGCGACAAGTACCCGTACATAACGCAGGAAGGCCGTGACGGTGACGAGAATGAAGGCTTCGTCGCGAACATCTCTGACGGATGCACACTCGGTTTCAAGTATTTCGACCTGAAGGATGTGACAAAAGTGTCATTGTCGACGCGGTGCTACTTCAGTGGAAAGTTTGAGGTACGTACTGAGATTGACGGGCCTGTTCTTGGCGAGATTCCGTGCGAGTATACGAATGTGTGGGTGAAGAATACGTCTGAGATGAAACTGCCGGATGGCGTTCACGCCCTGTACTTTACGTTCCGCGGATTCGGAAACGGCCAGGTGCAGTCATTTACGCTTGAGTAGCTGCGCTGTCCCCGATATTTGCTACTGTTGAGGGCACGGTAATATCCTTCCCGTTTTTCTTGTACTGCATGGGAGTACAGTTCATGTACTCCTTGAACGTCTTTGAAAAATACTGGATGTTGTTGAATCCGTTGTCCCTCGCAATTTCCGTAATGTTCTTATCTGAATAAATCAGATCGAGACACGACTTTTCTATGCGGTACATATTCACGTAGTCGGTGAATTTCATCCCTGTGGCAGATTTGAACAGGCGGATGAAATGGCTCTTGCAGTAATTTGTCGTTTTCAGTAAATCGTCAAGGCAGAGATTTTCGCGGTAATGGTCCTGAATGTACCGTATTGCGGTGTCAATCGCTGAAATGGAACTGCTCTTCTTTTCAAGGACGGGCTCTGAAATCATTTCCATATATTGTCCGCTTTCCAGAATGCATGAAATGATGTTGAGCAGGACGCTTTTTATCTGCATCTGTCTGCCGAATTTCTGGTCAGCCTGCAGGATTGTCATTTTTTCAATTGATGAAAGAAGATCCTGCGGAAGGACGAGGAACCGGCGGATTTTCATCTTGTCGAAAATGCGGCGGCAGGTTTCTTTCTTTGTACCGAATACTGATGGATCAAAAACGAGTGCGTGATAATGGAAGGTTGAACCGTCTGCTTCTGCCTTTACGAGATGACTGATTCCGGGTTCAATGAAGATGACCGTTCCTGCGGATATGTGGTGTTCGGCGTTATCGATGCAGAATATGCATTTGCCTGAGTCCAGGTAGAACAGTTCGTATTCAATGTGATGATGAAAATAGTCAAAGTAAATTGTCTGTGAAAAAAGACCGATCGGGAAATCTGGTTCAGTTTTTTCTAAAACAGCACATTCAACACTCATACAGTCAGTATGACGTGGATATGACGGGTGTAAAATCAGAAAAATTTCGTAAACGTTGCCGATTGAAAAGTTTATCACTATTTTAAAGGCATGAACTACGATAAGATGACGCTTAAGACGCAGGATGCTTTGCAATCTGCAAGTGCCCTGGCCCAGCAGAAAGATCACAGCGAAATTGGAACGGAACATCTCCTGTTAAGTTTCCTTCAGCAGGAAGGCGGTATTGTATCTCCGCTTGTAGAACGGATTGGAGTACAGCCGGGCAGCCTTATGGATGAGACCGGTAAACTGCTTGATACGTATCCGGTGGTACATGGCGCAGCACAGATGACGCTTTCTTCTTCCGCGCAGAAAGTGCTCGCGAAGGCTGAGACAGAAATGAGCGCCATGAAGGATGAGTTCCTTTCCGTAGAGCATCTTTTCCTGGCAATGTCAGATGCAGATGACCGCACGGGTGAAATGCTGCGTAAGCTCGGAATTACCAGAAAGGCAATTCTCGGCGCGCTTAAGGAAATTCGTGGAAATCAGCGTGTGACGAATCAGGATCCTGAAAGCACCATGCGTTCTCTTGATAAGTTCTGCCGTGACCTTACGGCTCTTGCCCGCCAGCAGAAAATTGACCCCGTAATCGGACGCGACGAGGAAATACGCCGTGTCATGCAGGTGTTGAGCCGCCGCACAAAGAACAATCCTGTGCTGATTGGCGAACCTGGCGTCGGAAAAACTGCCATAGTAGAAGGTCTTGCACGGCGCATTGCTTCCGGGGATGTGCCTGACAGCCTGAAGAACAAGCGCCTTCTGTCACTGGACCTGGGTGCCCTTGTCGCCGGTGCAAAGTTCCGCGGTGAGTTTGAGGAACGGCTTAAGGCTGTCATCAACGAGGTGCAGAAAAGTGAAGGTCACATCATCCTCTTCATTGATGAACTTCACACGCTTGTCGGAGCAGGTGCAGGTGAAGGCAGTATGGACGCGTCAAATCTGCTCAAGCCGGCTCTTGCGCGTGGTGAATTACGTGCAATTGGAGCTACGACCCTTGATGAATACCGCAAGTATATAGAAAAAGATGCTGCCCTGGAGCGCCGTTTCCAGCAGGTGTACTGCGCAGAGCCCGATGTTGAGGCAACGATTGCCATCCTGCGCGGACTTAAGGAAAAGTATGAAGTGCACCATGGCGTACGTATAAGGGATGACGCCCTTGTCGCCGCGGCAGTACTTTCAAACAGATATATTACAAACCGTTTCCTTCCGGACAAGGCGATTGACCTGGTAGATGAAGCCGCGAGCCGTCTTAAGATGGAGATTGAAAGCCAGCCGACAGAGCTCGACAAGGTAGAACGCCGCATCCTGCAGCTTAATATCGAGAAGCAGGCACTTTCAAAAGAAGAGGACGCCGCAAGCAGGCAGCGTCTTGAGAAGCTGCTCGCCGAACTTGCGGATGCAACTGCCGTACGCGACGCCATGAAACTGCAGTGGGAGAACGAGAAACGCCGTATTGACGGGAACCGTAAACTCAAGGAAGAACTTGAGCAGCTCAGAAACGACGAGCAGCGGTATACGCGTGAGGGTAATCTTGAAAAGGCGGCTGAAATAAAGTATGGCCGCATTCCTGAAATTGAGAAGCAGCTCGCTGAAATGGAGGAGGACGCCGCCTTGAACGCAGACGGGACCTCCGCAGATGCTGCCGGTGACATTGATACGCCTGCAATCATCCGCGACGAGCAGCGCCTCTTACGGGAAGAAGTCGCCGAGGAAGATATTGCCCAGATAGTAAGTACGTGGACAGGAATTCCTGTCAGCAAGATGCTTGCCGGTGAAAAGCAGAAGTATCTTAAGCTTGAAGATGAGCTCCATAAGCGTGTTGTCGGGCAGGATGAGGCTGTCAGCGTTGTGAGTGACGCAATCAGACGGAACAGGGCGGGGCTCTCGGATGAAAACCGTCCGCTTGGCAGTTTCCTCTTCATCGGACCTACGGGCGTTGGAAAAACTGAACTGGCGAAGACGCTCGCGGATTTCCTGTTCAATGACGAAAAGAGTCTTACCCGCATTGATATGAGCGAGTATATGGAAAAGTATTCGGTGAGCCGCCTGATTGGAGCACCTCCCGGATACGTCGGTTACGATGAGGGCGGGCAGCTGACAGAGGCAGTACGCCGGCGGCCATACAGCGTCATCCTGTTTGATGAGATTGAGAAAGCGCATCCGGATGTGTTCAACGTGCTGCTTCAGGTTCTTGACGACGGCCGCCTTACTGACGGTCAGGGCCGTGTAGTTGATTTCAGGAACACCATCATCATCATGACGAGCAATCTCGGGTCGGACCTTATCCTGAGTGCAGATACAGACGAGAAACTCTCGGCCGTAAGCACGCAGATAGACGCACTGCTGAAAACGCAGTTCAGACCGGAATTCCTTAACCGCATTGATGAAATAATCACGTTCAGCCGGCTGGCGAAAAACTCCATACGGACAATTGTCCAGAAGCAGCTTGAGCGTGTTTCACGGCGTATGGAAGATAAGAAACTGCACCTTGAAGTAAATGACGCCGCAGTCGATTTCCTTGCAGATACAGGCTATGACCCGCTGTTCGGGGCACGGCCGGTAAAGCGCGCAATCCAGATGTACGTGGAAAATCCGCTTGCGAGGGCAATTCTTGCGGGGCAATTTACTGAGGACACGACGGTTCACGCCGACAGAGCACCGGACGGAAATGGTCTCATATTCAAATAGGGACGGGGTAACAGACTGAAGGAATTCAGTCTATTTCTTCAAGTTCGGCCGGTTCATCATCATCCGGCTCGGACAGCTCTTCAAGGTCGTCAGGTTCTTCGGCATCATCAAGTTCCTCAACATCCTCGAGTTCATCGATTTCCTCAAACTCTTCGGCTTCTTCAAGCTCTTCGAGTTCTTCAAGATCATCAGTATGAGGCTTGTTGACTGCAAGAGCTTCGTCAGAGAAGGTGAGACCGTTGACCTTGTAATATTCCTCAGTGGAAATTTTCATGAGTTCCAGGAAATCTTCCTGGGGCAGCGGACGGCCATAATAGAATCCCTGCAGATAATCAACGCCAAGACGTGTAAGCCAGTCAGCCTGTTCGCTTGTCTCAATTCCTTCTGCCAGGACCAGCATGCCGAGAGCCTTGATCATCTGGATGGTGGAAGCAAGTGCAATGCTTGCCTTGTTGTTGGTGAATGCTTTCCAGACAATTTCTTTATCAAGTTTTATCATCTTGAACGGCAGGTTCAGCATGTAGTTCATGTTGGAGTAACCTGAACCGTAATCATCGAGTGAAAGTTCAGATCCGTGTTCTGTAAGGGCCTGCATGTTTTTGAGCAGAATTTCGGGAGTGTATGCAGTTGCTGTTTCAGTAATCTCAAAGTCAAGCACTCTTGATGGAATCTGATAAATCTCCTGAATGGAAATAATCTGCTCGGCAAGAATTTCCTGCATGCACTGGGTTACGGAAAGGTTTACATCAAGCTTTTCAATACCGTAGCGTTCCAGATTGACCTGTGCGAGCATGCGGCAGACCGTATCAAAGACGAATTCCCCTGCACGCAGGATGACGCCTGTCTTTTCTGCAATAGGAATGAATTCTTCAGGTGAAATGAAATTGCCCTCACCGTCGCGCAGGCGGATGAGTGCTTCTGCTCCGATAAGACGCCGCTTTCCCGTGGAATAGATCGGCTGGTAATAGACTTCGAACTTATTGTCAGACAGTGCGTTCTTGAGTACATGCTCCAGGGTAATCGTCCGGCGGCGGTATGCAATGTCAATGTTTTTCGCGTAGATGAGTGCACTCTTGTACCGTTCGTCATTTGCGACAAGGTGCAGGATATCGCTGATTTCTGCCGTGTTCTGAGCTTCTTCAGGACAGCCGATGACGCAGAGCCTCGAGTACAGAAGGATTTTAGAGTCCTGTGCATTCCACTGCTGATGGAATCTTGTGCGTATCTGGAATACTGCCTTTTCAATCATGCGGGGATCTGTATCCTCGAAAACAAGACAGAACTGACCTGCCGTCAGATGGTAGATATGCGCATGCGGGAATTCCTTTTTCAGGAAAATACCGATTTCATGATTGATTTTATCAAGATACTCCTGGGAGTATGTTGTCGAAAGGAAGAAAATGTCGTCAATGAGGACGCCGATTACCGTAAACTTCTTTCCCTGGCGGAACTGACGGACGGTAATCATGTTGAAGGCAGACTGGTTGTACAGGTTGGTGATGCTGTCAATCATCTCACTCGTCTGTTCAATGTTATATGAGAAGACCATTACTGCAATGGCAACGCTGAAACACTGGACGAGCATCTCCGGGAACAGCCACTGCATTATGGCACCCGCAAATGCGAAGAAGACGAAACTGAGCAGGATTATCTTCTTGCCTTTCTGGAGTGTTTTCCTGTACTTGTGGATGAGGGTAAATGCAAGCAGGATGTAGTACAGGGTAATCATATACAGAACGATGAAGCAGACATGTCCACGTTCATAATAATTTACATCATTGATGGTAAAGGCAAGTGTTACACCCCAGTGTGACATGATCGGGTTCAGCAGCAGAACGACGATTGACACTACGTACGGTGTAACCTGCAGCAGCCTGAATGTACGCTTGTCGTTTTCTGATGACGTGTCAAAGAAATCTACAAGCGCAGATGCATACATGGTGAATAGTGGCGTAATCGTCATGTTTGCTATGTAATAGCATTCGTTCACCGTCCAGACTATCCATTTGGGGACGAGAATGCGCTGTGCATCACTCATGTTCTGGAAAATACCGTAGGCAATATCAAAAACCGTTGCGGCCATGGCTATCCATGTCAGGGCAACGAAGAATCTGTTTTGAAGAAGGGGCAGATGGTTCCTGTAATAGTAAAAAATGAGAAGAATCAGAAATATAAATAATGCGGCGTAATCGTATTCAAGACGCAACTGCATGCTTGAATTATAGCATAACGGTTTCTAAAGTGCAAACTTTCGGTAATTATTTACGCTCGGAAATTGCGAGTCCTGCAATGGTCAGAAGGGCTCCGATGCCACCCATGAGCGTTATCTGCTCACCCAGTGCGAAGAAGGCGAAAATGATTGTCACGACAGGGATGAGATAGATGCCGATTGTCGCCTTGACCGTACCGAGACCGGCGCAGGCCCTGTTCCATGCCATGAAGCAGAAGCCGGATGCAAGAATGCCGAGGAATGCCAGGCAGCCGATGTTGAGCAGGCTGCTGAACCGTGCGGCATTTACTGCCGGCGTCCAGTCAAACAGGATGGAGCTGATGAATGCTGATGCTGTTTCTGCTGTTGCACCGTTTGCAAAGAAGATGGAACCGGCGGCTGTCAGCGGAATCATGTAGAGCAGCGAGAAGAAGAAAATGCGCCGCGCAGTCCCGATATAGTTGTAGTTACGCCTGTTTATGACGGAAAGGAGCACGGAATAGAATCCCCAGCTCAGGGATGAGAGCAGGGCAAGAAGGTCGCCCTTGAGGTTCAGGCTGAAGGCAAGTTCTCCGTTGAAGCTGACGAGCGCTATTCCTGTAATTGCAATGATGAAGCCTGCCACAAACCATGGCGTTATGTGCTTATCCTTTAGGAACAGCTGCGAGAAAAGCGCGGTCCACATGGGGGACACGGCGACGATTATGCTCACGTTTGAAGCTGTCGTGTAGGAAATTGCTATGTTTTCAGTGAACTGATAGACGGTGACTCCGGTAAGGCCGGCAAGTGCAAAAAGCAGGTTGTCGCCTTTCTGGACATGCAGCCGCTTCGGCCACATTGCCCACAGAAAGATGTAACCGGCAAAATAGCGGATGACGAGGATCTCAAGCGGCGAAAAGTCGATGAGGAGGTGCTTTGTACAGACAAACGTGATGCCCCAGATGAAAATGGTAATGGAAGCAAGGACCCAGCTTAACGGATCCCTGCTTTTTTCCGGGGACAGGCCTGAGAAGCTGGAATTATTCATGGCGTGCTTCTATTTCTTTGACAATGCGTGCGTACTCAGCTTCGTCAATGCAGTATTTTTTCTTGAGGAGCAGCCAGGTGCCTGCGAGTGCAATAATCGGGAAGACGACCATGCCGATTCTGAGAAGCAGTGTCTGGTATGGCGCTACATTCCGGATGAATTCATCTGCCTGTGACGTTACCTGAGCGGAAGTAAGCAGTCCCTTGCCGGCGTCTGTTTCCAGGGCGGAAATCTGCTGGCTTGCAGTGTATATGCCTGAGACAATGAGTACGATGGTTACAATGCCCTGCTCAACGGCGGTTCCGAGTTTTACGGCGAATGAGCGGATTGCGGCGATGACACTGTCGTGGCGTTCTTGGAAGCAGTACTCGTCATATTCGATTGTGTTGTTGAGCATGACGATGATGACCAGATTGCTTGCTCCCTGCGCGAAGAAGATGATGAAGCCGATTATGTTGAC
>JAZUFS010000418.1:0-7388 GCA_045640805.1 Treponemataceae bacterium | reverse complement strand
CCTGTCGTCCCCGATCAGCCGTATGAGAACTACCCCACTTTCAACATCCAGCCGCCGTATGTGGAAGCGGCACTTTCTGCCGGATTTGATGTATTCTCGCTCGCGAACAATCACACGAACGACCAGGGCGCGAAAGGCATTGCCTCTACGTACGATTATTTCAGCGGACTTGAAGCGGATGGCATGGTAACTGCAGCCTGCGGGCTCAAACCCGCCGGAACGACGGATATAACATACCGGCTGATTGAGAAAAACGGCTTCAAAGTACTTTTTGTTGCGGTTACCGAACTGCTGAATACCTACCAGAACATGGCGCGGATTGACTTCATAGAACCAACCGCAAAAGGCCGCAAGGATTTCGCATCATTCTGTCATCAGCTGCGTGAATCACATCCGTGTGACCTGTTCATCGTTTCAATGCACGTAAACGAGCCTGAGTATGTACGGACAGTGACACAGACTCGTAAAAATTACTTTCACGACCTGCTCGATGCCGGCGTTGATATCGTGTGGGCGAACCATCCGCATGTAACACAGGAATGGGAAGTGTTGAACGACGAAAATGGCGAGCCGTCAAAGCTCATCATGTACAGCATGGGCAACCTTATTTCAGGACAGCGCCGGTCCTACAACTATGAAACACCGGGTGCGGACAGGGAGTACACGGGCGACAGTCTTGTCATGAAGGTTTCTGCCGTGAAACGCGATGACGGCTCGGTGTTTCTTGAGTTCGTGAAGCCGCTTTTCATCACCACACAGATTGATAAAGAGGCCAATTTCATTATAAAAAGATATACGGCGTCTTTCCTTGAAGGACTTTCAGAAAAGGATAACGCCTATTTTACAAAACGATACGAATTGATTACTAAAACTACAGGATTATCAATATGCAGATAGATTTCATGCAGCTTCCGGTATATCAGCAGAAAAACCGCATTCTTGAAGCACTCGAAAAAAGCCAGGTCATCGTAGTCCAGAGCCCGACCGGTTCCGGCAAGACCACCCAGCTCCCGATCATATTACACGAAGCGGGCTACAGTAAGAACGGCGTCATTGCCGTCACTCAGCCACGCCGCATTGCAGCGCTTTCAGTAAGTGAGTTCATCTCAAAGCAGCTGGGTACGACCTATCCCGGTCTTGTCGGCTACAAGATGCGCTTTGAAGACAAGACAGACGCATCAACCCGCATAAAGATCATGACGGATGGCATCCTCTTACAGGAGATGAAGCTAGACCCGTGGATGAGCAAATACAGTGTCATCATGGTCGACGAAGCCCATGAACGCAGTCTGAACATTGACTTCGTGCTCGGTCTTCTCAAGCGCATTCTCGCCGAGCGCCCGGATTTCAAGGTGATCGTCTCCTCCGCAACAATGAACGCGGAAGCATTTTCCATGTATTTCGATGAGTGTCCGATCGTAACAATCGACACCGTCACCTACCCGGTCACACTCGTTTACGATCCGCCGGCACTTCCTGCAGGAACAGCAACGGCAGCCGCAGAAGACGCACTGCTCGCAAAGATTGAGGACACGATAGACCGCGTACTCGACAACCGCGGAACCGGCGACATCCTCGTGTTCCTGCCAGGAGAAAAGGTCATAAAAGACTGCATCTGGCGGCTTTCACACGCGCATTTCTCACGCCGCATCCACCTGATTCCGCTGTACGGCCGTCTTGCCAAGGAAGAACAGGAACGCGTGTTTGACAACGCACCGTTCGGACGGAAGAAAGTCATTGTTTCAACGAACATCGCCGAGACGAGCGTCACCATTCCGGGTATTACCACCGTCATCGATTCGGGTCTCGCGAAAATGAATTTCTATAACCCGAGAACATACACGTCAAGCCTTAACGAGACGACCGTGTCAAAAGCTTCATGCAGCCAGAGGAAAGGACGCGCGGGACGCATTCAGGCCGGCATGTGTTACCGGCTTTACTCAAAGCGCGACTATGAGGCGCGGCCGCAGTACACGACCGAGGAGATTTACCGTACAGATCTGTCGGAAGTCGTACTCCGCATGTCTGAGCTCGGCATCACCGATTTCGAGCAGTTCAACTTCATCTCACCGCCGGGTAAGGAAGGTCTTAAGGGCGCCATTGAGACACTGCGTCTCCTTAACGCGCTCAATGATGACAATACACTTTCTGCCACAGGAAAGATGATGGCACAGTTCCCGCTCATGCCACGCGTAAGCCGTATCATCGTTGAAGCCATGATGCGGTATCCGTCGGTCATTGAACAGGTTCTCATTGCGGCTGCTTTCCTTTCAGCACAATCTCCGTTCGTACTTCCTCCGGGCGAAGAAACGGACGCGCGTCAGGCCCATCACGCATTCAGGGATATTCAGGGCGATTTTGTCACGTATTTACGGCTGTTCCGCCAGTTTACCGCAAGTACAAACAAAGAAAAATTCTGCGAGTCAAATTATCTTGACCAGCGCGTCCTGCTGGAGATTGTGAACATCAAGGAACAGCTTGAAATGATAGTAAGTGACCTTGGCATTCCTATCTCATCTTCAGGCAGTACTGAAGATTACCTTACATGCATTGCAGCGGGTCTCATCCAGTTTGTGTGCATCCGTGTGGGACGCGAGAATTACAGGAGCCTTACTGCCGAGCACATCCAGATTCATCCGGGATCCGGGCTTTTCAAGACGTCTCCCCTGTACATCGTTGCAGGTGAAATCGTCCGCACCAGCCGCATGTTCGCCATGTCAGTCTCACCGCTTACGAAGAACATCCTGCAGCGCCTCGATGGTGACATTGACAGGAAACTGAGTCAGGTACGCGATATTCCAGAGGCAGACAGTCCGCGTAAAATTGAACGTGCAGTGGCCGCACTCCGGGAAGCAGAGAGAAACGGCAATATCCTCAGACTCGGAACAGGGTCTTTTGAAATCAAGAAAATCAAGGGCAAGCGGATTGCCGTACTTCCGTGGAACAGACTTTCAGAATCCATTACCAATTACAGTGCGGATGAGCTTCTTTACGAAATTCAGGAGCAGACGCAGAAACAGAAGGATCTGCGTGGCTCAATCGACATGAACGGGTATACGCTGCTCGATGGAGAAAAGTTCGGCACAATCATCCGTGCGGTGAAATTCCTGAACCTGACACCGATTAACGAGAAGAACTGGAACCGCCGCCTTAATGTCCACATGCCCGATGACGCCGATAAGCTTGCAGACGCGCTCGACTGGATTTTACGTGTCACGGAAGCCAAGGCAAAGAGCCGCGAGTTGGGCTTCATCTGTCTGTTCACTGACGGCAGCGGAAATTACTGGGTGAAGGTGTCACGCGGGTTTGCGACGGCGCTCAATGAAAGCGTGTCGAGTCTTGAAACACTCGTCGATGAAAGCGCGGGAGTGTTCTCCGTGGAGCAGAAGTCCCGCATGAACGCCGTGCTCAGAAAACTGCAGCAGTTCTTTTAACATAGAGCACTGTGAAAATGTAAGATTACCTTCCGGTGCGCGCCACCCCGCGTCCCGCCGCGGCAACAATAGGTATCTCACTCGCCCGGTTCCCGGGCTCGGGGCCGATGCGAAACACGGGGTGACGTGCACCTCACGGTAATCTCACATTTTCACGATTTTCATGGTAATAATTGCTATGTTTCTGGCACAGCGAGTTTTCGCAGAAAACTCGAGACAACCGAAGGGTGTATGCGATGTCTTCACTTTACAGCAGTGCTTCGAGAAATTGGTTCAGAAGAAGGATGCCGTCTGCTGTTAAGGCGTAGCGGGTGTCACCGTCTTCAGTGCGGTATGTGCGTGAGAGGCCACGCTGCTGCCAGCCGGCGAACAGGCCGTCCGAATGGGCGCCGATGCGCTCTGCAAGGCTCCTGTTGAAACGAGCCTCGTACTCGCGCGCGCTTACTCCTTCAAGCAGGCGGAAGCCCATCATCAGGAATTCGAACTCGCGCGTCTTGTCATCGAGATGCTCAACGTCAGCTGGCGGCGTGCATTTCTTACAATCAGGCAGGGCCTCAAGAGCTTTCAAAGCATCGGGACCGGTCCACCATTCTGTGTAAGACGCAATGTCTGCTTTTTCTGTCCAGCGGTACTCACCGACAGTGCCCGTACCGCCCGCACCTGCTCCCAGGTAGTCATTCATGTGCCAGTAGGTGGTGTTGTGGCGGCTCTCAAAGCCAGGCCGCGCAAAGTTAGAAACTTCATACTGAGCATAGCCTGCTGCAACAAGCATGTCGCGTCCCATAATCCACTGGCGGTCGTTTGCATCATCCGAATAAGCGACAATGCCTTCACTCACCTGCTTTTCAAGGCGCGTACCCTCTTCAAGCATAAGCGAATACAGCGAGATGTGGTCAGCGCCGGTAGCCATAACACGCTCCACTCCCCGCCGGAAATCTTCATCCGAAAGGCCTGGAAGTCCCGAAATAAGATCGAGTGAAAGCCGGTGTCTCTGAGCCGGGCTGCCATCCTTTGAAAGCATTTCCGCGTCAGGAAGCCATTCAGTCTCAAGCAGTTTCAGCGCCTGTTCCACCCGCTCAGCGTCAGAACGGCGGCCAAGCACGGCAAGAACCTTCTCATCCACTGCCTGAATGCCGACTGAAAGCCTGTTTACGCCTGCATCACTCAGAAAGGAAAGCATTTCAGGCGTTACGTCTGCCGGATTTGCTTCCATCGTTATTTCAGCATCTTTTGAAAGCGCCGCTGCATCCCTTACAGCAGAAAGAATACGTGTAAGCTGTTCCCAGGAAAGAAGACTCGGAGTTCCCCCGCCGATGTACACGGTATCGAGTCTTGATACGCAAAACTGGCGGCATCTGTACGTTATATTGCGGCAAAGGGCGTCTACGTACCTGTCGGGTAATGTTCCCGGTTCAGGAACTGAGAAAAAGTCGCAGTAACTGCATTTTGAGCGGCAGAATGGAATATGGATGTAGAGACTAGAGGGCGCCGAATGCATCGAATGGGAAATAGCGCAGCAGTGCCTTGCCGGAAATTTTAGATGCCTTTACAGGTCCGTACAATCTTGAATCAAGTGAACTTACACGCTCATCCGCGAGCAGGAAGTATTCATCCTCACCAAGGGTAAATTCATCAAAATTACCGGTGACACCAAGCTCGAAATCGTGCGGGACAGTGTCAGTTGCAATTTCATACATTCTATCTGCAACTTCAAATTCCGTAAGGAAATGTGTTTCACCTGCAGGTTTTACGTGAAGAACATAATCCTGCATGTAAAGTGTATCACCGGGAAGGCCGACAACGCGTCTGAGTGAAGGTACACCGGAAATTTCATTGTCCGGCTTGATGATTGAAGCCTGTCTGAACGTAAAGAACTGCACAACGAAATTTGCGGCACGACGGGCAAAAGACACATCCTTTTCAGAAAGAGGATCAACGTAAACTACTGTTCCCCGCTGGATGTGATACCTCTGAAAGAATAATGGCGACGCAGGCGAATAGGGAGCAACGAAGACAAGACTGTTTTCCGGATATTCAGGTGTCATCCCTGTTGTCTGAACGCGTACAGGGAAAATAAGGAAAACGGTAATCAGCTGGATGACTACACACAGCAGGAAAAAAGTCAGAATGACAGAAACTGTCTTGCGCTGGATCTCTTTTTTAAGGGCAAATGAATAATCATATGAATGCGATGCCATAAAGTAACAATATCATATGCCCTTGCCGTTTTCAAGTATACCGCCTATAATCCTATACGTATGCCGGAAGGAACAAAACAGATAGCATCAAACAAAAAAGCCCGTTTCAACTACTCTATTGAAGAATCTTATGAATGCGGAATTTCGCTTCAGGGAACTGAGGTAAAATCTTTTAAAGCAGGAAATATTTCTTTTCCTGACGCATTTGCCGAAATAATAAATGGAGAGGTCTGGGTAAAAGGTCTTCATGTTTCGGAATATTCCTATTCTTCCGTCTTCAATCATGATCCTGACCGACCAAAAAAACTTCTTCTCCGTAAGGAAGAGATAAAGCGCCTTAACCGCAAGGTTGAGGAAAAGGGTTTCACGCTGATTCCCCTTGATTTCTATCTGAAACACGGTCTTGTAAAGGTAAATCTTGGACTGTGTAAAGGTAAAAAGCAGTTCGATAAGCGTGCAGATATTAAGGAACGCGATGTCAAACGTGACATTCAGCGGGAATTCAGAAAAAGGCTGGACGGCTGACCGTAATTTTGGAAAAGAAATTCTGTTTCAGAAAAGCATTACTTACAATTATCCTCTTTTCATGCATGTGTCATCTTTTTTCTGATGCAAGACGAAGTGTTATTTTCTTCGGTTCCATTTCTTCATCATCAGATACTTCGACAATCAAGCTGACAGAAGACCTGTACTACTCACAGATGATTTCCCTTTCTTCTTTCTCAGTTAAAAACAGACGCGATGTCGTCTGGAATCCTTCAATCACAAATGAGTATGCGGAAACAGATGCCATCCTTTTCCATGCAGAAATTCAGGAACAGAATTCCGGCTGGCAGTGCACCCTTTCAGCACTTGATATGAAAGACGGACTCGTATCTTCCAAAACATTCTTTTATGAAAGTTACTATAAAATCCTCATGGATGCGAAAAACTCCCTGATATCACTGTTTGAACAGCTTGAAAACGGCACTGCCCCCATCATCAGTCTGGAAGAAGCAGAAGAAGCAGAAGAAGCAAGTGTAAACGAAGCGCTTTCAAACATCTCAATTGAACAGCTCGCAGGAAACTGGCAGGGAGATTCTTTCATTACAAAAGTCGTCATTCAGAAGACAGGACGCGGTTTCGTCATTTTCAAAAACGGAGCTACGATGAATATAACGGTTGCCATTTCCGGATTAACCGTGACCGCCAATCAGGTAAGCGGCTCAAATGCATCCTTCTTCCCGGAACTTCCTCGTGAAATTGCACTGAAAAATGCAAAAACAGCTTCCCCTGTTTCATGGTCCTTAGAAATAACTGACTGGAATACACTTACAGGAACGAAGCAGACACTCGTCATGAACGACGCCGGAACAGACCCCGTAGAGCAGGCAATTCCGACAGTATGGTCACGCCAGTAATCAGACGGTTACAGTTCCCTGTCTGAGTACTTTCACATTTCCATCAAGTACAGATACGAGCGTAGAAGGAAGCGCGCCCTTTTTCTCACCATCATCAATGAAAACAGCAGCTTCAGAGCCGAATTCCGCCTCAATTGCATCAGGTTCATCAAGGACAGGTGAACCTGAGCGGTTTACGCTTGTTGAATATACCGGACATCCGGCTTCGGCAATAATCCGTCTGAGCCATTCATCTCCAGGACAGCGGTAGGCGGTTGTTTCCTGCATCATTCCGCTTTTATTGCGGACAATAATGGTAAGTGCACCCGGCCATTTTGAAAGAAGATCTGCCGGTATTTCCTGATCAGTGTATTTAG
>JAZUFS010000417.1:0-2942 GCA_045640805.1 Treponemataceae bacterium | reverse complement strand
CGTCGCTTTTGAATGATATTCTTCAGGATTTCATTGTTGCTGAAATTGAAACGGCTGCAGTTACCAATGAAAGCATCAAGCAGGCGACACGCAACCTGACAATCATTCAGGTAGTCATTGCCTGCATCGTCGTTGTGGTAGCAATTACGTCACTTGCATCTGTTACGCGAAACATCCGTAAGCCTATTCAGGACATGGAAGATCTTTCAAATCACATTGCTATAGGTGATCTTGAAGCGCGTGCAGAACTGCCGCATGTTGAAGAACTTGACCATTTGACTGAGAACCTGAACATAATGGCCGGAAAAATCAAGGAGTTGCTTGAAGAAAACACGCGCGAACAGCAGAACCTTCAGAAAGCGGAGATGAAAACGCTTCAGGCTCAGATTACACCGCACTTTCTGTATAACACGTTCGATACTATCATCTGGCTTGCGGAATCTGGCCAGACGGATCAGGTCATTGAAATTACGCGCGCTTTTTCCAGTTTCTTCCGCATTTCGCTTAGTAAGGGACATGAGTGGATTCCCATTGAGCAGGAACTTGATCACGTCCGCCATTATCTGACCATTCAGGGTATCCGCTACAGGGACATTCTTGATTACACGATTGAGTTCGATGAATCGCTGACAGGAAAAAAGGTGCTTAAACTTATGCTGCAGCCACTTGTTGAGAATGCAATTTATCACGGAATTAAGAATAAGCGCGGCCGTGGCGTTCTGAAAGTTGTTGTAAAGGGTGAAGGAGATACCATTCTGTTCTCTGTAGAGGATAATGGTCTTGGCTTTACACCTGAACGGCTTTCAGAAGTTGAAGCTGAACTTGCCAGAAACGATGATGTAGAAAAGCTGACGGCTGTTTATGGTCTTTACAATGTAAACAAAAGGCTGAAATTGTATTATGATGATACCGTTAAGCTCAATATTGAAACTGAGTACAAAAAGGGAACAAAAGTGTGGTTCTCAGTTCCGCTTAAATCCGTAATGACTGGAGACAGCCTTGTATAGCGTTTTTATTGTTGATGATGAAGTAATTGTCCGCGAAGGAATCCGCAGCAAGATTGACTGGGAAACATCTGGGTTTTCGTTTGCCGGTGAAGCAGCTGACGGTGAAATTGCCCTGTCAATGATACAGGATATAAAGCCGGACATTCTTATTACAGACATAAAAATGCCGTTTATGGACGGACTTGAGCTGGCCCGCATGGCAAAAAAACTGCAGCCGTGGATACGCATAATCATTCTTTCGGGACATGATGAATTTGAGTATGCAAAAAAAGCAATCTCAATTGGCGTAGAAGATTACATCCTTAAACCGTTTACGGCAGACGATTTACTGGCGAGCATGCAGCGGGTTGCAAATGATCTTGATAAGCAGAAACAGCAGTTTACTGACATTAACCGCATGAAATCTGCACTTGAAACAAATGCGGTTCTGATGCGGGAAAAGCTGCTGACAGATATAGTTATGGGTTCTATTGCCGGTCCTGAAGCTGTACAGAAAGCATCGGAACAGCATATTAACCTGATTGCCCGCTATTATCAGATACTTGTAAGTGAATTGCACACGAAAGAAGAAAATGTCAACGATCTTATCATGGCAAAAACAAAATTGCTGGCGTTGCTTCGGGACGAACAGGCACTTATCAGCTTTTTCATTGCACCGGAAAAACTTGTCTGCATTATTCTGAGCAGTGATCAGGAAACTCTTGAAGACACGGCGTACAATCTTGCGGACTCAATTCAGCATGAAATAATGGCAGACGGAAAGTGTAATGTCGTGACAGCCATCGGTTCTTCTGTGGACAGAACTGCGTACATTTCAAACTCGTATAAAGATGCCGACCACGTTCTTAAAGTGTGTGGTTATAACGGGCGCAACAAAATTGCCGGCGTCAATGATATCCGGAAAGATGAAGAAGAAAGTTTCTCTCTTCCTGCAAATGACCCGCTTGTAGACAGGCTTAAGTTTGCAGGTGACGGTGAGATTGACCAGATTATTGCACAGTACATGGAACTTATTGGTGGAAACCAGGGACAGTTCTCTGTTATAGCGTCCTATCTTCTGGTTGATGTTATTGTCGCCGTTTCAAAATTAGTTGAAGATTTGGGCGGTGACATAAAAAATGAAATGCCTGAACTTGTGACCCGCGGTTTTGTGGATAACGCAGTTCAAAGCGAGACGGGTTTCATAAACGAGGTTCGCCGCATCCTGAATAAGGTGCTTGAATACCGCAATTCCCACATGCAGGGCAGATACGGCGACGTCATTCTGAAAGCGAAAAAATACATTGAGGCAAACTATGCTGATCAGGATATCTGTCTTCATTCAGTAGCAGATGAAGTACATTTAAGTCCGAATCATTTCAGTACGATTTTTTCACAGGAATGCGGCATTACTTTCATTGAGCATCTTACAAACGTACGTATTGAGGCGGCAAAAAAGCTGCTGAAAGACGGCCAGAAACGCAGTGCTGATGTTGCGTATGAAGTTGGCTTTAACGATCCGCATTATTTCAGTTTCATATTCAAGAAAACAACAGGAATGACACCACGCGATTATCGTAACTCCTAAAAAAAGAGGCCATCCTGACAGGATGGCCTCAAGGAGAAATAATCTAGAAAAAGACGGCTACCGTTTTAGAATAACCATATTTTCACTATATCAACCAGCAATGTTTCCTAACTTTTTCTTGCGGTAATCAAGAATGATTGACTGCATGAGAATGAAGAAACAGAGCATAAGTCCTGTTGTAATACTCTGCCAGTAAGGTTCACGAAGACCGGAAGCAACAACGATTGTGTTGATGGTCTTAAGTGACATGACACCGAACAGCGTACCAATAACTGAACCGACACCACCAGTCAGCAACGTACCACCGATAATTGATGATGCAATTGCCTGCATTTCACCCTGAGAAGCAGCTGCCTGTGTTCCAGCAC
>JAZUFS010000416.1:0-7485 GCA_045640805.1 Treponemataceae bacterium | reverse complement strand
AGAAAGGGGGGGTGACGTGCCGTACGGTGTGATCCGCAGGCATCGGCCCCGGGTGTTGCGCAGCAACACAAGTGAGATACCAAAGCGCCGCAGCATGCGGAGCACACCGGTAGGCACGTCACACCCCCGTTCTAATATTTACGACTATTCTAGTTCTTGTTTAAGTGAATCGATCCGCTGATCGTTGCCACGTCGATTTCCGTCAGTCCGTCTCCGATAATCTGTGATCCCGACTTTCCACACTTTCCGTTGTAGAACGCGTTATTGACCGAACCGGAGACTGTTTCCCACTCAAACTCAAATCCGCTGTTTTCCGGTATACTGATATGCACACTGCCAGAAACCGTATTGCAGCTGTTTTTGCCGGAAAGCATCTCATCCGTTTCAACATGGATGCTGCCTGAAACTGAATCGCATTTCAGGTTTCCGCATGTGCCATTTACATGGATGCTTCCGCTCACCGTATTTGCAGTCAGCACATCAACATATCCGTTAAAATGAACTGAACCACTTGTAGACTCGACATCAAATTCCCTGAATGATATGTCTGTTACATGGATTGAACCTGAAACAGTAGATACATCCGCATCGAACAGTTTTGATGCGACACTTTCAGGCACGTTAATGACAACTTTTCTACTTCCGAGATTGACCTTACCGATAGTCATGTTCGGACTTTTTATAGAAAGTTTCTTTCGTTCTGCTGAAACTTTCGGCTCAATATCCTGATTCCAGTTTCCATACAATTCTACAGAAATGTCATAACCGTCATACGGCTGGAAATGAACACCCGCAGAAACAAGTTCAACGTTGAATTCATCTACATCAGAAGTACTGAACGTGTAGTTTTTATACAGCGTAGTAATATCGCCGTCTGAAAGATTGTTCAGATTGATTGTAATTCCGTCTTCCCCGAAAACACTGTCAGCCACTTTAGAACTGAAAAGCAGGCGATTGTTGCCGTCATTCAGTTTTGTGTATAAAAGCCATCCGAAAAAGAGGGCGATGACAATCCACAGACATGCAAGAATGATATTAAGCTTATTCTTCATTTTCTTCCGCTCCTGCAAAAAGAGAGATGGCTTCCTTGACGGCAGCCGCAATCAGCCAGATAAGCCAGGTAATGCCCCAGCGGCCTGTGTGAAAACTGACGCCCAGATACACGATGGTGACAATCATCCAGTACAGCTTGAAAAACGCTGCAAGCCTGCCCGGGTTTTTGACATGAGACATCTGGAATTCAGGCATTTTTGCGCCCTTTACGTATGGAATCAAATCCACCGGAACAAGATTGACCGTATACACAATAAGTCCTGTCGCAACTGCAATGCACACAAACATTCCCGTTACACCGACAATCGCTTCGTCGTACATAGCTGCAAAGAAAATCAGGAACGCGACGCTGAAAATGTAGAGGAACACCGAAATAGACATGTTCCGTGCCTTCTTCTGATTGTAAGCATCCAGCTTTTCTTTAGTAACTGCATCGAGCTTAGAAATGTCTGCCGCTCTTGAATCCTCATTCTGAGTATTGAAATCTGACATATAGTCTCTCCTTTTTATATAAGGCTCCCGCCCATATCCTATACAATGTATAACATCTCAGAACCCGATATGTGTTACCAGACGAAGAAAGTTTCCCATTTTTTATATCATAAGGGGAATTCGCAGCAAGCGCGCTAGCGCGACGCTTCCAGCGAAGCCTTCCCCTGGCTCACACTTCGTTGTTCGCCACCCCATCTCCTAGGGGCTCCGCCCCTAAAACCCTGAATAAACAGCCCTCCGCCAGCAAAACCAGCATGTCGCCGAACAATACCTCGAAATAAAAGAACATATGTAAAACAGGTGTAAGCCAGAGCCGGTAGGCTCTGACTTACACCGTTCTTCAAATATGTAATTTATTTCGTTTTCTGTACGGCGCCACGCATGGTGACGAATCCGATGATCAGCACTCCACCGAGCAGTGCGAGAACCGTAGGGCGCTCTCCTGTGGCGATGAACACCCATACCGGGTTCATGAGCGGCTCAATCATGCTGATGAACGACCCGGTGAGGGCAGGGACTTTATCAAGACCCCGTGAGTAGAGGATGGAAGGAATGCCGTTCTGAAATACTCCCATGAGCAGCAGACCGCCAAGTGAAAGAAGATCCGGCATGCCACTCATTACAATGAACGGGGACCAGAGTACGACATTGATTATATGGGAAAGCATGAACGCGTTTTCACTGTTGTCACCGCGCAGCTTCCTCATGAAAATAGTTGAAAAACCGAAAGAAACGCCAGAAAGGGCTGCAAGAAAGTTCCCGAGATGATTTCCCGTAGAAAGTCCGTCTGACAGAAGCAGCACCATTCCGACAATGACTCCAACCGCAGTGACATAATCTGACGTGCGGTTTTTCTCGTCAAGAATGCGCGGCCCAAACAGAATGATGTACAGCGGGCCTGTATATTCCAGTACGATGGTGTTCGCGGCGGTAGTGAGCTTGTTGCCGAGAATGTAGAACGTCATGGTGAGCGCATACGTAATGCCCGCAAGCCACAAATCGCGCGTTTTCTCCCTGTCGATGCGACGTGTCCGTACGTCCTTGTCAGCGGTTTGTGCCTTGTCTGCCGATGGTGTTTTGTCAACGACACCAACAATGTCGGTGTCAGCAGACTCTGCTTCATCCGTGTAAATGACGAACTTCGGCCAGCGTCTGAGTGCAATCATCAGGAAAATGAGTGCGATGAAACTCCTGAAGCCTGCAATGGCGAATGAGTTGTAATTCACGAACTTTACGAGAAGTCCGCCTGAACTCCACAAAAGGGCACAGACGATTAGGGCAGGAACACCGGTCAGTTTTTTCATTGCAAACACCTTTATTTACGCGACAGTATAGCATTTTAGAGCATTTTGGGATAGAATAAAGAGTATATTATCAGAGGTAATTGATATGATGAAAGAATTTCTGCCGTATGACAATGTACGCAACAATGCACTCAAGCTTGCCCACAAAATCTACAAAGAGGGCTTCATTCCGGATGTAATCTACTGCTCACTGCGCGGTGGCGCCTATGTCGCAAACGTAGTCAGCGAATACTTTAAGATTGCACGCAAAGACTGCCACCCGGTCCTGTACGCGGCAGTTGTTGCCCGTTCATATTCCGACATCCGTAAGCGCGACCGTGTCATGGTCGACGGCTGGACATATTCTCCGGAACATCTGCGTCCCGGCGACAAAATCCTTCTTGTAGACGATATCTTCGATACAGGCAAGACAATCAACTACCTGGTAGAGCTTCTGCTTGAAAAGGGTATCCCGAGAAAGGATATCAAGGTAGCAGTACACGACTACAAGTACTTCACCTACAAGGAAGAGCAGCTGCCAATCCAGCCTGACTACTGGTGCCGCAAGTTCACCATCACCAAGCCGGAGGAAGACCGCTGGATCCACTACATGAGCCACGAACTCATCGGTCTTTCAGACGAAGAGCTTGAAGAATACTACTACAAGGCAGATCCTGAACTGCGTGAAGTTTTTGAGGATCTCAAGAAATAACGGTACCACGTGTCGATGAAACGTACACTTTTACAGGTCATATTTCTTCTGTCAGCCGTCTCGGGAATATGGGCACTGCAGTTTGAAGGAACTGTCGTAAGTCCTGTCGCCGGCAGATGGGAGAATCTTCAGCCGCTCATCATTGAAAAGGCCGAAGACTGTGAAGTGTACTATTCTCTTTCCGGAGCAGACCCGCTCATTTCAGGTTTTGCCTACGACGATCCCGTCATGCTTGACGGTACTGGCGATCAGACAGTGACGCTCGTGTCAGTATCTGACAGGGGCATTTCTGACACGGTGACAATCAACTACAGCTCAAATGGCCGCCCATCGCCGTCGTACATTCCGGAAACAATGCGCGATGTGTATATCCGCGTGACGGACAAAACGCGCATTGCAGTTCCTGACACCGCAAAATGGGCTGCCGGAGTAAGTGCCAATCAGGAAAATCCGGAAGAAAGCGCATTCCACACTGGCGGCGAAATAAGCCTGAACGGACGGTGTGATTTACCGCGCGTTTTGCCGCTCATAATCAATACGTCACAGGGATTTTACCGCTATCTCCTGCGGATTGGCATTGAAACCCAGTCGCTTGCAACGCCGGTTGCACAGTACAAGGGAATAGAGTTTGCGCAGTGGAATTACATCCGTTTCAATAACGGCCGTACGACATTGTATTCTCTTGACGGTTCTCCCTGGCAGCAGACAACAAAGCCGCTTTACATTGACCGCACGTCAGACCATACCGTTTCATGGAAAGAACTTAAACCGGTAACTCCTGAAGAACTTGAAGCAGGATTTGAGCAGTCTCCTGAAGGCAGTGATAGTGCATCAGATGTGCAGACAATGATCATCCCTGCAAAGCCTCAGTTCAGTCTGCCAAAAAATCCGTGGACAAGTGATGCCATCCTGCTTACATTCCCGTCAGATGATTACATCCTGCAATATGAGGATTCAGAAGGACATAATCACTACGCAGATTCATTCGGCGTGGCAACTGTTCCCGGCGATTCTACCGGCATAAACGGTCATTTCAACGTGTATTATAAAGGCATAAAGCAGGGAACTGCCGACATTTCTGTTCTCATAAACAGGCGCATTCCTGCCGGTCCGACAATCACTTCAAGTGCAACAGACTCGTTCTCACGTTCTGACGTTGAGCTTACGTTCCACAGTGCAGATACCGTGTATTACAAAGTTTCAGTTCCGGCAAACCGTCCATACGGCTTTGATTTCGCGACAGATGATCTGAGCGGTCTCTCTGATGATGTGACACCAGCTTCAACAGACGATTTCCTGAAACTTACCGACGGACACATAACCCTGGCAGTCAATCCGGATTCAGCACTGCTTTACCGTGTAACTGCCTACTCGGAAGATGTTTCAGGTAACAGAAGTGACATGACGAACTACATCGTCATTGTAGATGGCGTAAACCTTTACGCCGCAGAAGATGATGCACAGACTGACGTGCAGTTTGTAAAAAATGCACCGTACGGTTCAATGAATAATCCGGTAAAGACACTGCAGGAAGCAGTCGCCATGGCAGAAGCTGAAGGATTCATGAATCCGCGTATTTTCGTATATGGAACACATCAGCTTGATACGCCGCTTACTATTTCAAAGAATGTCAGACTCACAGGCAGGCAGGACGCCCGCATTATCTGTTCTGACAATGCTGAAATCTGCATATCCGGCGGTTCAACCAGCATTTCCGGTGTTACGCTTGAAAAACGTGAATCGCGCGATAACGGTGACGGTAGAAAATGCCTCATCAATATCTCTGATGCATCACTTTCCCTGTACGATTCTGAACTGTACACAGATTTCTTTACAAATGGCATCGTAATCAAGACTGAAAACAGTGCCATCAACATCAAGAAATGCGGCATGACAACCCGTGCCTCGACATATACTGCGCTTGTAAGTTCGCACAATACAAAACTTTTCATGTATAATGTGCGCGGAATTGCGAGTGCACCAACTGCAGTCGGAATCAGTGCCGAAGAAGGCATGTGTTTCCTTGCGGATTCTTCGTTCTCGGTAATCGGTTCCCTCGGACGCGTTGCCGAATACGTGAACCTGTCATGGGTGCTTGAAGCATGCTATCTGCAGGGAAACAATACGATTCCTGTAGAAAGCGCTGTCTGGGCAGACGCAGATTCAGTGCTGCTATCAGACAAGGCAAATTCGTTCAGCGGATTTGCAAAACTATGGATAAAAGCCGATAAATAAAGTATCAGGATAAGGTGGGGGATAACATGAAAGGAAAAATCAGACGTTTTCTGTCAGTACTGCTGATTATTACCGCAGGATGTGCATTGTTGCCGGCAGAAACGCTTTCAACCGCGACAAAAAATGATTTTGATGCGCTCACGTCTTTATGGGATGATGCCTGGAATTCCAATTCATATTATCAATATCAGGACAAGCTTATTGAAATTTCAAACTCAGTAATCCCTGATGATTTATATCAGTACATACTCGGCGAAGCGCTCTTTTACGAATATTTTGCAAAATCGTATATTGAAATGCCTGAAAATGAAGCTCTTGATGCGTCGCTTTCATCAACAATCGAGTACTGCATATCCGTAGAAAAAGACTATCCTGTGCTCAGAACGGTGTATGAGATTTTCCGCTCACTGACAAAATCTGCGCCTTTCAGCAGTCTTTCAAAGGAAAGTATTTTCAGTGACACAGAACGCCCTGTAGAGGACGCCATGATGCCCGATGCCGCGGCAGGCAGACTGCTCATGCTGCGTACCCTGGCTGAAGTAGAGGCAATGAACCAGCGTCTCCTTAAGGCGTCCGAATCCCGCGGCGGCGATGTCGTGCTTAAGTTCTCAAAGGACGCGTACCTTAATGTCATGGAAAAACCTGCCATGATTTATGTCATTACAAACGAGCCTGTATATGCAGACCTGCGTGATGTCCTTGACCGCTCATCCGACGGTGTTGATACAGACTCATTCGGTTCATATGCCGACGCGTTCTACAGACTCGAAGACCTTATTGAGCAGTGCGAGAATATCGCCTCTACAAAAGGAATTCCGCTCGCAGATGTGCTTTCGGAAGAAGCATGGACGGCAATGATGCTCTACCACACAGATCCGTTTGCAGTACTTTCACTGAATGAAACATCACTCAACAGACTCAATGATGAACTGGAGTTTGCCGCAGAGAAAATAATGCTCTATATAGAGCGGATAAACAAGTTACCTGCAAAGAGGGAATCACTGTGAAAAACAAGAATTTTCCTCTTGTCCTGCTCGTCATTGGACTTGTGTTTGCCCTTATGGCAGCTCTGTATATAAGCGGCAGACTGCCATCCTACAATGGAATGATTGACAGCGCGTTCTCAGGTATCGCGTCAGTTTTCGGTTCAAAGAAGGATAAGAATTCATCCGCTGTTTCTGATGAAATTACCGTACAGAAAGAAACAAAACAGGATAAAAAAGAAAACAAAAAGGCACTTCAGAAAGATATATATGAAATAATAGACGGGGGATACACACTTTCATCCGCCGGTAAAAACAAATGGTATTTTGAAAGTTCCTGGCCGTTTGTGACACAGCCGTTCATGGTAAATGATGCCGTTGTCACAATTACCGCAGAACCTGCTTTCATTACGCTTTCATATGAGACAGGAGAACTTATTCTTAAAGAAGATTGCCCTGTATTTCCCGGTGAATACGCGGTAATGGCCGGAAATATCCTGACGCTGACTGGTCGTGATGGCCAGACGTATCGGTTCATAGCTGAAAATGATCATCATTTTACGGATACACGTTCACTCCCTGAAAGTGATGTCACAGGAAATACATTCCTTGCAAAGCTTGCACCTGACGTGAAAACAACTGAGTTTATCCGCGGCCGCCTGCGTGAGTGGTCTGCCGATGATGCACGCGTTCTTCCTGACATGAACGTATTTACAGGAAGTCGGAG
>JAZUFS010000415.1:0-8336 GCA_045640805.1 Treponemataceae bacterium | reverse complement strand
ATCGACTGGAACGTTACTGCCCGTATGGGAAAGGCGTTCGTCAAGCAGTTTGAAGAAGAACGTGACCTTGTCATCTTTTTCGTGATAGACCGTTCTCTTTCCATGACGACCGGCTTTTCAAAGCGTTCCCGTCTGACGGCAGCTTCTGAAGCGGCGGCCCTGCTCATGTTTGCGGCTGAGCGTATCGACAGTCCTATCGGGGCGGTGTTTTTCGGCAATGATATTGAATTTTCATGCAAGCCTGAAAGCGGAAAGAATCAGGCGATGCTGCTCCTTTCACGGCTTGATGAACCACCGGAAAGCACGGCGTCAGGTTCTGTCCTTTCAAACGCATTGCGCGGTACGGCAAAAATTCTCAAGAAAAAATCGCTCGTGTTTGTATTGTCCGACTTCAGAACGACCGGCTATGAATCTGAACTTGCGCATCTTGCCCTTAAACACGATGTCTATGCCATCCGTATTACGGATTCGAGTGACCTGGAACTGCCTGAAATCGGCTACGTTCCTTTTTACGATACGGAAAGCGGCGCCCAGAGACGGCTTCCGACCTCAACTACATCATTCCGCCGTGCATGGCGTGATGAAGAAATTGCGCGCAGAAAACGCTGGGAGACGACGTGCATCCGCCGTGGTGCAACGCCGCTCATCCTGTCTGTTGATGAAGATCCTGTCATCATGCTTTCGCGCTATTTCGGGGCAGGGCAGGGAAAATGACGCTCGTTCTGGCATTCTTTTTCCAGTTACTTTCTCTCATGCCACTTTCTGCTGATGTGCCGTCTTCACTGTCCGCGCCGTCAACTGAGATGACCGTCATTCCGCGTGAAGTGTTCATCGGCGATGAGATGGAAATACGGTATGCCTTCAGCTCCGACCACAATCTTCTTTCTTCTGATGCTGATATCCGCTCGTTTGATGTTCCTGATTCTGACGATATGACCGTGCAGAGCGTGCAGCTGACAAAAGAGGATGACAGGTATGTCCTGACAGTCCGCTGTATTGCCTGGAAAAACGGTTCGGTGCAGCTTCCTGAAATCATTCTTGAGAAGGGAAAGCCAACAACGTCAATGGATGAAGATGGAAATGAGGTAACCGGGACCGGACCTGATTATACGGTAAAGATTCCGCCTGTAACAATTCAGTCTGTAGTCGATTACACGGGAAAAACTGAACTGCAGCCGGCACGTCCTCCAATCGTGATTCCTGGTACTACGTGGATTATTTACGCAATAATCATCGTGTGCGTGCTGCTGTTCACCGCTCTTATCGTCATACTTTTCAGGTTCGACGCGTTCAAGAGCCGGTTCTTCGCCGTTTTTGCCTCTGTCCTTATTGCCCGTAATTACAGGCTCCTCCGCCGCAGGATCAAGCACTTCCTGAAACGGTATCTCAAGGCAGACACGGCGGTGTTCGCAACTGAGCTGGCTCATTTCATACGTGGCTACATGTCAGTCAGGTTCAAGACTGATTTTGACTCTGTAACCGCATCTGAGTTTGTTTCCGTTTTTGCTGACGCCATGAATTATACGGGCAGCCCCGAGGCTTTCGGCGCGACAGAGGTCATTGCCGACATACTGCTCCGCTGTGATTACGTACGTTTTTCAGGTGATACCGGCGAGACGGGCACCATTTCGGGTGAAGAACGCAGTACTCTGTGTTCGGAATTCCTTACGGCAGTCGCATGTTACGACAGGGAGAGCAGATCATGATTAGTTTTGAACATCCTGCGGCGTTCCTTCTGCTGACGGCAGTGCCCCTTCTGTTCATACTTCGTGAACTGAAGGTATTTACACGTATATCTTTCCCGCTTGTTCTTGCTGACTGGAAGGGCAGGGTTTTTGAATGGAAACAGGGCCTTGTGCACGCAGCCTCAATTATTGCGGATATCCTTTTTTTCGCGGGATATGTATGTGCGGTTGCAGCTCTTGCGGGCCCGACGGTGACACGGCAGGAAAAGGTCTTCACGTCACGTGGAACCGATGTACTTTTTGTCATTGACATCAGTCCGTCCATGGCAGCTTATGACATTGGCCCGTCCTCCCGTCTGGATGCTGCCCGTAAGGCAATTTCTGTCCTGGCGACAGAGGCTCCGGGAGTTTCGTTCGGGATTGTGACCATGGCGTCGGAAGCGGCACTCGTCGTTCCACCTACACAGGATCTGACGTACCTGACCGACCGTCTCACCGACATACGGATTGGCGAACTTGGCGACGGTACGGCAGTCGGAACCGGACTTAGTGTGGCGGTGTATCATCTGGCACTTTCGAGCGCACCGAAAAAATGCATCATCCTTCTGACGGATGGTGAGAATAACGCAGGTGCCGTACATCCGCTTACGGCGGCGTCACTTGCGGCGGAAAACAATATCCCCGTGTATTCTCTTGCAATTGGAACAAAGGGCGCTGTCCCTCTTGAATATGTGAATCCGGTGACCGGAAAGGTGTATTCGGGTTATCTTGAATCTGGCTTTGATGACTCTCAGCTGAGGGAGATTGGAGCCATGACTGGTGGTGGCTGTTATTCGGTCGAAAACCTTTCAGCCCTGACAGATGCGCTTTCTGCGGTATTGCGCCGTGAAAGTGTGACGCAGGCGTATCAGCTCAGGACAAAGACTGAATCAAAGGCGGCACTTGTGCTGTTTGCATCTGTTGTTGCCATAATGCTTTCGTGGATTATCCGCCGCGTGTATCTGAAGGAGCTTGTATGAACGGTGTAACACTTATGCATCCACGTGCGCTTGCCCTTCTTGCGTGTCTGATTCCTGCCGTCATCATCTGCCTTGTTCAGTTCAGACGCATCGTGAAAAACTGCGCGCTTACCGATACTGGTCCGGCGCGTCATATCATGAAATTGCGCCGCCGCATCAAGATACGCATTTTCTGCTGGTCACTTGCCTGGATTAATCTTTGTGTGGCTCTTGCAGGTCCTGCGTGGGGAACACGGCTCATCCCCGTGCAGAAAAGCGGCGCTGCCGTCGCCTTTGTGTTTGATATTTCCTACAGTATGGAAGCGCTTGATACTCCGTATGAGGGCGTAACGCGCCTTGAAGCTGCTTCCCAATATGCAGATTCACTTCTTGACCATATGAGCGACACGGCTGTCTCTGCAATACTTGCAAAAGGCGACGGTGTCATTGCTGTTCCCCTTACCGAGGATATGAACGCCGTCCGCTCGCTTATTTCATCCCTTTCGCCGACGCTCATGACCGCCCAGGGAAGCAGTCTCGGCAAGGGCATTGACGCCGCCATACGTTCATTTCCGGTACAGACTGGCCGCCATTCATCAATCGTCGTGTTCACAGACGGTGAGGAAACAGACGGCACGCTCATAAAGGCAGCAGATAATGCGCTTAAGAGCGGCATTTCGGTAGTTTTCGTCGGTTTCGGACTTCCTGTCGAGACGACTGTGTACGCAGGCGACGGTATAACGCCGGTAAAGACAGCTTTACGTGAAAACGATCTTAAGTCTGTAGTTTCTAAAGTGAACGGTTCGCTCAGGGCATCAAGTGTCACGGCGGAGTATATTCCCGCGACAGAGATTGGCTCGGCGGTAAAACTGCTCAAGACAATATGTCCGCACTCAGTTACGGGCGGTGGCATTGAGACCGGTTACGAACAGCAGCCGGAAGAACGCTATCCGCTTTTCCTGGGGCTTGCACTTGCGTTCCTGGCATTCGGCTTCATCTGCTCTGAATGGCACGTAAAGCCACAACTTGTTCCACTGCTTCTTATCTGTCTGTATATTCCGCTCATGTCCGGCTGTTCAGGATCCCTTAAAAACGCAAATACCGTTTTGAAAAGTACGTTGCAGTGGTACAGAAAGAATTACCAGGAAGCGACTGCCGGGTTCCTTGAAGTGACTGAAAATGCAGAAGCTGCAAAGGACGAGATACTCAAGCAGTATGGCCTTTACGGACTTTCAAGCGCTTATCTCATGCAGGAAGAGAACGACGCAGCACTTGAACGGATCAGGGAAATTTCAGTTGATGCGCCAGATGAAGTGCGTTTTTCTGCGTGGTACAATACCGGAATAATTGCACACAAGAAAGGTGATTATGAGGCGGCAGCTCATGCTTTCAAAGAGGCACTGCTGATAGACAACACAAATGTAGATGCAAAGATAAATCTTGAACTTTCGCTGTCACGGGATAGCGGAAACTCAAAAAGTGTCGAACAGGCGATGAATCCTGTATCACAGACTGAGCATGATTCAACCCGTCAGGATGTGATATTTTCAGTAATCAGGGAGGATGAGCAGAGTAAATGGAAGTCTCCGGAAACTGTTTCAGACGAAAGTTCTCAACTGGATTACTGATATTCCTGTTGATATGCTCCCTTCCCGTGTGGAGCCAGAGTTACCGCAATCTCGTCATAAAGCCTAAAGACACGTATTGCTTTGCGGGTGATATAAACACGTTCATCCTTGAAGTGCCTAACGTCACGCCTGATGATGTCGATATTGTCGTTCAGTCCGTGCCTGAAAATACGACGATGGTTTCATCTACAAAGGAAGAATTCGTCAAGAATGAAATACGCGGAACACGCATCACGTTCCTCATCAGGTTTTCTGAAACGGGCACGTATCACATTCCGTCTGCGTCGGCGCGTATCGCCTGGAGCTGGATCAACATCCCGTTCCAGACAGTCACCGTGTATGATAATCCGCTGACACTTACGCCGCGTGTTTTCGTCAATGTTCCTGACGTTGCTTACAAAGGCGAGCCTTTCACGCTGTCTATTTCCGCAATGCATTTCTCTGAAATTACTGACGTGTCAGTAGCTCTTGATACCGGCGCCATGCTTGAGCGCATTGAATTGCTGAATGAACTGCCGTTCTGCGTTGAGTCTTTTACGGCAGATACATATCCTGTGGCGACCTATCAGGTAATTCCTTACAGCGAAGGTACGTTTGAAATTCCTGAAGTAAGCCTCGCCGTGAAATCATATTCGGGTATACGTTCTGTTGTGTCAGCTTCGGGCAAGACGATAAAGGTACTGCCTGCGGAAGAAGAGGTCGGGGAGAGCAATGACGTCACGTTTGATATTGCTTACGTCGAACTTGAAGAGGAGTCACAGGAACCGCAGACAGTGCTGCTTCATTCGGCAGAAGAACAGGCTGCAAGGCTTATGGCTGACAGGCAGACCTATAAACTCGGACTGATGATAAGTCTGGGTGTGTTGGTCCTGACCCTTATTCTTGTGACTGTCGGCTCTGCAAGAAAACTGAAGGGCATGCTGATAACCGGTGTTACCGGTGCATTTATCTGCATTATTGCAGTTTCTTTCTTTATCAGTCAGGCCAGCCACACGTACGTCGTGTCAAAAGGCGGCGAGTTAAGGCTTATTCCCGAGAAGAACGGAAACGTCCTGCAACTTACTCAGGAAGGTGCTGTCTTCAGGGTTAAGGATGAAAGTGCCCAGTGGTATCATGTCATGGCAGAAAACGGTGTTGACGGCTGGATTCTGAAACAGGATGTCCTTTTTGCAGGAGGTTCAGATGAACTTCGGTGATATTCTTGATGCATGGGATGAAGAACAGAAATCCCAGAAAAAGAAAGCTAAGGAAGCGACAAAATCTACAGGCGGTGAGTGGCGTACAAAAGGGCAGCGCGCGGCCGGGAAAGCTCAGCCTGCAGCCGCAGAAACTGCTTCTTCAAAGCGTTCCGGTGCTTCATGGCAGGATGTCGTGCTGGGAAATCCGCTCAAGGCAGACCCGCTCAAGACGAATGCTTCAAAAGTGAATCCCATGACCGAATGGATGCGACGGTATGGCGTTGTTGATAAAGATGCTGTCAAGGAAGAAGCCCAGCGTCAGGAAGCCATGGAAGACAGATCTGTCCTTCTGGCATTGCCGTACGAGGCAACCATTGACCTGCACGGGCTTACTTCAGAAGAAGCATATTCACGGCTGGACAGTTTTGTCACAGAGTGCCGGAAACGCGGTCTTCGTAAAATACTCATCATTCACGGAAAGGGCAACCATTCTGAGACGGGACCGGTTCTTTCGGGCCTCGTGCGTTCGTTCATAGAGCGTGACTGGCGTCTTGGAGAATCGGGCCATCCTGATAAATATGACGGCGGAAAAGGTGCTACGTGGGTAATTATCCGTAAAAAGGAGAAAAACGGAGAATAAGGCTTGCCTTAAAGGAGGTAAGTTGTTATTTTCAGTAATGTTGGAAAAACCGCATGGACGATTTGTATAAAGTCCTGGGCGTCGAGAAAACGGCGACACAGGATGAGATTAAAAAAGCTTTCAGAAAACTCGCAATCCAGTATCATCCGGACAAGAACCCGGGCGATGCAGCAGCTGAAGAAAAGTTTAAAGAAATAAATGCGGCTTATTCTGTCCTTGGGGATGAGCAGAAACGCGCCCAATATGACATGTACGGCTCTGCGGATGCGTATGCACACTCTTCGTATGGCCAGAGCGCCTACGGTGGCGGTGGCTATGCAAATGGTGCTTACGGCGCAGGTGGTTCTACGGGAGATCCGTTCTGGGACTGGTTCAATCAGGCGGCGCAGCAGTCTGAATACCGTGCGTATACTACAGAAGAGTATTCACGCAGACGCAGACCATCTCAGCCATTTACACGTAAATCTGCATTGAGCATGCTTATCAGGAGCATCATCATTTTCCTTCTGAGTGTCAGCTGCATCCGTATTTCGTTCATCTTCATCCCGCTTGGCCCGATTCTGTGCCTTTCTGGTATTGTCAACGGCGTTACCAACACAATCCGCTCAATCGGCTATCTCATCAATCCTGACAAATAATTCCTGTTTCAAAATCCCCCATCAGTTCAGGGCAAAAAAAACAGCCGGCATGATAACCGGCTGCGTTTTACACATATCGTTCAGAAGATTAGCGTTCGCGGAAGATGATTCTGCCTCTGTCTAAGTCATACGGTGAAAGTGCAATCTTTACACTGTCGCCTGGTACAATTCTGATATAGTGCTTGCGCATTTTACCTGAAAGATGTGCAAGTACAATGTGTCCGTTCTGCAGTTCTACGCGGAACATGGTGTTTGGCAGAGCTTCTTTTACAATGCCTTCTACTTCAATCGCTTCTTCTTTAGCCACAATTCCTCCAAAGGATTATGAAATTTCTATAAAAAGAATTTGCTTTTTACGGATTTCATGCTTATAATTTTATGAGTATTTACGGCTGTTTGTCAACAAGGCAGCAGAAAACAGGTTTGAGTGGGAGTTTTATTGTGGATAAAGAATTCGATCAGAAAATGAAGGCAGCTCTTATTGAGCTCAAAAGTGGAATCATAGACCAGCTCATGGCAAATAATGCCGATTTCAGACAGATTGTTGAAGGCATGGAAGCAAAGGATGAAGTCGATGTCGCTTCTGATGCAATTGACAGAAAGATGCTTGAGGCAGTCGGTTCCAAGGATATGAACCGTCTTAAACTTATTGATTCTGCACTTGCCCGCATTGAACAGGGCAGATACGGTCTCTGTGTAAAGTGTGGCAAACATATTCCGCAGCCACGCCTTGAGGCCATTCCTTATGCGCTGATGTGCATTGACTGCAAAAGTTCAGATGAAAGAAAGAACCGCTAGATTCCGGTTTTTGCCCATCCGTCACGTGTCAGGCAGTATATTTCACGGTAGCCTGCGTCGCGTGCGAATCGGACCGCGTCTTCCATTCCGTACGTAAGGAGTTCCGGTGTGTGTGCGTCTGTGTTTACCATGACGGGAACCCCTTTCGCGCACAGAATTTTCAGGAAATCTGGTCCCGGATACGGGGCTTTCATGTTACAGCGGGCCATGCCGCCTGTGTTTATTTCGACCACTTTTCCGCTTTTTGCAAATGCTTCTGCGGTGGCTTCAAGTTCATTCAGGTACCAGTCTGACTTCTCATCAAAATAGTTCAGTTCAACGTTACGCCAGCGTATCAGATCCGGATGTCCGATAATGTCGCAGTCAGTTGTCAGCGCCATGTCACGTTCCCGTGCGAAGTATTCCTTGACAAGCGCCTTTCCGTCGCCTTCAAAGATACGGTTCAGACCGTCAGTGAATTCATCAAGCGGACCATCTACGGTGAACCATTCTGCGCTGTTTTTACCGATTTTTGAGATGTAATGAACGGAACCGATTATGTAGTCAATGGGAAGTCCCTTGTAAATCTTGTAGTCAGGTGCGGTCGCCGGGGGAATGAAATCTGCTTCAATGCCTGTAAGAATCTGGATTTTATCGCCGTATTTATCTTTCAGTGCAAGAATATCGGTAAAGTAGTCCCGGTAATCGTCAACCTTCATGTGCCAGTCTGAATCAAACGGGAACATGGCATGAGCTGAAAAGCCAAGATATTCCAGCCCCTTTTCGAGTGCT
>JAZUFS010000414.1:0-3201 GCA_045640805.1 Treponemataceae bacterium | reverse complement strand
AATTCCACTGAAACATACAAGTCTGTCTACTTTTGCCTTTATTTCTTTATCCTGAGCAATTTCTTCCAATCTGGCTTCTATATTTTTCAGCCTAGCTTCAAGAGTATTGATTGAAATCATATATTCATTAAAGGCTTCCTGTAGGTATGCATCATCAAACTTCAAGTTCTTAAGCCATGTTCTATGTTTTATTGTCCAGTATGAAGAACCATCTGTATACTTTTTCCCCTGTCTAAGAAGAAAAGCCATTATAACTTGTTTTGAATTTTTCAATTCTTTTTTTATGTTTATTCTCATTCTGCAGTATTCTTTTATAGCTTCTTCTTTTGGTGATGCAATATTAACTGAACTATAATCTTTCGTAAAAAGTGTTTTTGCTAGATTTCGGGCATCAATTCTGTCATTCTTAATTCTATAATCTGCTGTATGTTTCAATGAAGTTGGTGCCATAACGACACAGGAATAATTAGCTTTTAATAAATCCCTGCTAACCCAAATCCTGTGGGTCCGGCTTCATATCCGCATACAAACATCGTTTCTTCACCTAACTGCTTCTTTACATTTTCTAGATATCTCAACACATTCTGTGTTGTTGCTTTTTTTTCATAAAAATTTCTGTCTGTTCTTGAATCATAACAGCAGATTGAATAAGTATCTTTATGGACGTCCATTCCTACATAGATTATACTTGTCATGTTGTGCTCCTTTTTTGCATTTAGGTAATGCTTCTTAATTGAGTTTTGTTCTATCCCAATTGTGAAGCAAAATCCTCGTTTTTGCAAAAATCAGGAGTCACAACATATTGTCTCCAGACGGGTGGGGATGGGCGGAGGTGGGGATGACAGACGCGAAGCCTCGGCCCCGAGCACACAAAGTGTGCGAGTGAGATACCATAGCGCCGCAGCGAGCGGCTGGCGTCCCCACCGGGAGCCCATACCCACTCGTCTGCAAAAGCAGATATTTTTTTCAGTTTCTTAAAAAATACTGAAGAATATTCAGTAAAATTGAAAATCGTTCTTGAGCAAATCACATCAATTCTGTATAATTATCTCATTATAATTAGCGGAGGTATGTATGGCTTCAGGAAAACCTGTTATAGCTGTTGAACGGTGCAAGGGCTGCGGTCTGTGCATCCGTGCATGTCCAAAGAACCTTTTGGAAATGTCAAAAGAAACAAATGGTCAGGGCGTTCATTACCCTGTCTGTTCAGATGAATCCAAGTGTATAGCATGTACATTCTGTGCAACTATGTGCCCTGATGTAGCTATCGAAATAGAGAAGGACTAATATGAGCAATAAAGTACTGATGAAAGGTAACGAAGCCATCGGTGAATCTGCAATCCTTGCAGGCTGCCGCTACTACTTCGCATATCCTATTACTCCGCAGAATGAAATTCCTGCCTATATGTCAAAGCGTCTGCCACAGGTTGGCGGTACATTCCTTCAGGCAGAAAGTGAAATTGCTGCAATCAACATGGTAATGGGTGCATCTGCAGCAGGTGCACGTGTCATGACATCTTCTTCCTCACCGGGAATCTCCCTGAAGCAGGAAGGTATTTCTTATATTTCAGGTGCCCAGCTTCCTGCAGTCATCATCAACATGATGCGCGGTGGTCCGGGACTCGGTAACATCGCTGGTGCTCAGGGAGACTACTTCCAGGCAACACGCGGCGGTGGAAACGGTGACTATCACGTTGTAGTCCTCGCTCCTGGCACTGTTCAGGAACTCGCTGACTACACAATCAAGGCTTTCGATATTGTTGACAAGTACCGTGTAGCAGTACTGCTGCTCGGTGACGGCTACCTCGGCCAGATGGCTGAGCCATGCGTCCTGCCTGAGCCTGTAAAGGACATTCCTTCAAAGCCATGGGCTCTGACAGGAAAGACAGCTGACCGCGATGCACACATCATTGCATCCCTCAAGCTCGGAAAGGATGACGCTTACCTGAACCGCCACGTAAAGTCACTTGCTGAAAACTATGCAGAAATTGCAAAGAATGAGGTAAAGTACGAGAACTTCATGTGTGACGATGCAGACTTCGTGCTCTGCGCATACGGAACGAGCGCCCGCGTCTGCAAGAAGGCAGTAAAGGTACTCCGCGAGCAGGGCATCAAGGCCGGTCTCTTCCGCCCGATCACCCTGTGGCCATTCCCTGAAGACGCCATTGAGGCAGCCTGTGCAAAGGCAAAGAAGGTTCTTACTGTAGAGATGAGCCTTGGCCAGATGGTTCAGGATGTCCGCCTGTACGCAAACAAGAAGAAGGATGAATACGACTTCTACGGCGAACCGGGTGGTCTTATTCCTAAACTTGATGTAATTGTAGAGAAGGTAAAGAGTTATGTCTAAGATTTATACATTTCCAAAATCAATGAAGGACGTAAAGACCCACTACTGCGGTGGCTGCGGTCACGGAATTGTCCATAAGCTTGTTGCCCAGGTCATTGATGAGCTCGGCATTCAGGAAGACGTGCTTCTTACAGCTCCTGTAGGATGCGCAGTTTTCGCTTACAACTACCTTGACGTAGACTCTGTAGAGGCTGCTCACGGACGTGCTCCTGCCGTTTCAACAGGTATGAAGCGCGTACATCCTGACAAGACAGTCATCTGCTATCAGGGTGACGGTGACCTTCTTGCAATCGGTACTGCAGAGACAATCCATGCTGCAAACCGCGGTGAGAACATCACAGTAATCTTCATCAACAACGCTATTTACGGTATGACCGGTGGTCAGATGGCTCCAACCTCACTGGTTGGTCAGGTCACCAAGACAACCCCATACGGAAGAAAGGCAGAGGAAGTAGGATATCCTATCCGCGCTGCCGAACTGCTTAACACACTCGTTGAGCCAAAATACATTGAGCGCTGCGCCGTTTACGACGTAAAGCACATCAACCAGACAAAGGCTGCCATCAAGAAGGCAATCCAGTACCAGAGGGAAGGAAAGGGCTACAGCTTCGTAGAAATTCTTTCAATGTGCCCGACAAACTGGGGTGTTGATCCAACTGTTGCAGCTGACTGGGTACGCGATCAGATGGAACCATACTATCCGCTCGGTGTATTCCGCGACGTTCCTGCAGGAATCATTCCTGAAGCAGCAGCTCCAAAGGCTGGTGTCGTCGTAAACAAGGAGGCCAAATAATGACAACTGAAATCATTTTCGCAGGCTTCGGCGGCCAGGGTGTCATCCTTGCCGGAAAGAT
>JAZUFS010000413.1:0-1685 GCA_045640805.1 Treponemataceae bacterium | reverse complement strand
GACCTGGCGGAGTGCGGCGTTTCCGGCAGTCGGTGAGTATGCGACGCTTTCTTCAGGTGAAAGACCCGGCAGATGAGCCTGGATTTCAGGAAGCTCAACCGGATGCTTGTCATTTACGGTTGTTCCGATTGTGGCATATGCACGCCATCCATGTTTACGGGCTTCTCCGCCCTGGGAAATGATGCCCCGCGGGAAGAACATGCGTTCTCCCATGTCTGAAAAAAGAGCCCTGAAACTGGTGCCCTCAAGTACTGTGTTCAATTCTTGCGCTAATACGTTAATCATGGTACTGTAATAGTACAGAATAGGCGTTTTAGTGTCAATTCTGATATGCATAAATATGCGTGAAAATGCATTATTTTTGCATTTTTATAAAAAATACTTACAGATTCGGTGAACTGGGAGGGTACAACGTGTCTGATTCCAAGAATGTTGCTTTAAATGCGGCCGATGCAAAAGATTTTGAGAAGTGCCGTAAACTCATAGAAGCCTGTCGTGCAGAGGCGGGCAAACGTATTGTCGGTCAGATTCCTGTTCTGGACGGCATCCTTATGGGACTTATTGCGGGCGGTCATGTTCTGCTTGAAGGTGTTCCGGGTCTTGCAAAAACGCTTGCCGTAAAGACTTTTTCTGACATTTCATCACTCGATTTCAAGCGTATCCAGTTTACGCCTGACCTTCTGCCTGCGGATGTGACGGGTACGCTCATCTACGAGCAGACGTCGGGCAAGTTCAGTGTCCGTAAGGGCCCTGTGTTTGCAAATCTTGTCCTTGCGGATGAAATCAACCGTGCACCGGCAAAAGTGCAGTCGGCACTGCTTGAGGCAATGGCAGAACATCAGGTGACGATTGGAGAGACGACATATCAGCTGCCGGAGCCGTTCTTTGTACTGGCGACCCAGAACCCGATAGGGCAGGAAGGCACGTACAGCCTGCCAGAAGCTGAACTTGACCGTTTCCTCCTGAAGCTTAAGGTCCCGTATCCTACTGCAAAGGAGGAACTGGCCATCGTAAAAGGCGGCGGCAATCCGGCAGAAACTCCCGTGAAGAAAGCCTTCACCGGAGATGATCTTGCGTTCTGCAGGAAGCAGCTTGAGAAAGTTACCTGCTCAGATGCAATTCTTGAGTACATTGTTTCAATCGTTACGGTTACCCGCCCTGATGCTGCCAGAATGCATTCATCCGGTCGCGCTGCAGGTTCGGGCCGCAAGAACGATGATTTCCTGAAATACATTTCATTCGGTGCATCTCCGCGTGCAAGTATTGCCCTGTGTCAGTGTGCCAAAGTGCAGGCGCTGTTCCAGGGTCGTTCATTCGTACTGCCCGATGATGTAAAGGCAGTGGCACCTCTTGTCATGCGCCATCGTCTTGTCCTGTCATACGAGGCAGCTGCCGACGGTATTACGGCAGATGACCTCATCGCAAAAATTCTTGCCCTCATGCCGGTGCCCTGATGCCAGTACTGGAAGACAGGAAATCCCTTGCTTCCAGGGCAAGTCTGCTGCGTCTGTATTCGCGCACCATAGCAGATGGCCTTAAACTGGGGGCCTACCGGTCAAGCAGCCGGGGACAGGGAATTGAATTCAGCGGAGTCCGTGAGTATCTCAGAGGCGACGATGTCCGTGCCATCGACTGGAACGTTACTGCCCGTATGGGAAAGGCGTTCGTCAAGCAGTTTGAAGAAG
>JAZUFS010000412.1:0-2435 GCA_045640805.1 Treponemataceae bacterium | reverse complement strand
TCGGATTTGATTGTTCCCTCAAATTTGCCGGTAACTACAAGAGAATCAGTAAACTCGAGGTATCCTTCGAAACAGGTTTCCTCTCCTAAAACAGTGATGTTTCCGTTATTCTGCTGCTTTGCCATTCTTTTTTCCCATAATTAACAAGACGATACCCCAGATAAACATTCCAGCCATCAGAATGACTGATAGAATGCCCGTCCAGTCGCCGAATCTTGTGTATATTGTCGTATGTGGATTTTCTGCCACAGGAATTTTTCCAATGATATAACTTTCGGTAAACGGCTCTGCCTGCTCGAGCACCTTTCCGTTAGGGTCAATTATTACAGTCTGACCAGACGCTGTGGAACGTACTGACGGAATGCGGTTCTCAATTGTGCGGAACAGTCCCATTGCAAGATGCTGTCTCTGGCATGCCTCACTCTTTGCCCATGCATCATTTGACAGGTTTACAAGTGCCTGAGCACCATTCTTCGCGAACAGTCTTCCCATACTGCCAAATGTATCTTCAAAACAGATTGGGGTTCCGAATTTCAGTCCGTCAACGTCAAAAATGACCGGTTCAGTACCCTGCTCCCAGAAATGTGTATCATTCTCGACAAGGAACGTATAAATGCCGGGAAGCAGTTTCTCAAACGGGAATGATTCTGTGAACGGAACAAGATGCAGTTTCCAGTAGCGTTCCGGTTCCGGCGGAATGCAGTTTTCACCAGGACGGAACAGCAGGACGGCATTATAATCGCAATCGGTATAATTGCCGTTGTGATCATATCCCTTTACACAATCGTCGTTACCGATTATGAACGGCACATCCTTTGAATCAATATATCCGAGCAGTTCTTCTACAAGTTCAAGACGGATCGGGTCATAACGTTCCTCGTAATGATAGGTAATGCGTGGAACGAATGCCGTTTCAGGCCATACTACAAAGTCAATGTCCGGGTTCTCGGCGAGTGCTTCATCGGAAAGGCGCTCAAGTGTATGTAAGTCACGTCTGTACGATGAATTGCCGCCAACCCACGGGTCACTGTTTGTCTGAATGAGCGCGACAGTTTTTGTATCAGTGTCGTTGATTTCAACAGGAGATACTACGCCGTAAATGATTACAAGGACGAAAACGCCAATCCAGACAAAGCCGGCAACTTTATGGTTCTTGATTTTATCAAGGATTTTTTCTGCGGGGTCAAGAATTACCGTCGCAAACCATGCTGATGTAAATGTGATGATGGCACTCAGACCGAAAACACCGAGTACATCCACGCACTGGATGATGACATTCCAGCGGTACTGACTGTAGGCAGTGACACCGTAGTTAAAGCCTGTAAAGCCGAGTGTCTTTACGTATTCATAGGCGCACCAGACGATCCACTCTGCATAAACGGCCCACTTTGGGAACAGTTTCGTTGCCGCTTTCATGAGCGGGAATGTAACCATGAGATAAAGACCGTACATACCTGCAATTACAGGCATTGCAGCAGGATTAAACGTCGCGAGCCACCATACGTAAACTGTATAGCTTCCGATTCCGTAAAGGAAACCGTAAAACCATACTGATTTCCAGGATGCGCGTGTAATTAATATGAAAATCGGGATGAATGCAAAATAAGAAAGGATTGGAATGCCGCTTAACAGCAGATTTGTTGGATGCGGCAGTGCAAATAGGAATATTCCGGAAACAAGCAGAGCAACATTGATTAAAACGTCTTTAAGTTTCTTACTCATGTTACCGACGAAATTGCCTTATTTCTCTACAGGGAGCTTCCACAGGGCATTCTTCAAATCCTGGCCGGATCTGAATGCTGCTACATAGTGCGGCTCAACAGAAAGCTGCTCTCCTGTCTTTGGATTGCGGGCCTTTTCCCGTCCCTTGCGGAGACGAAGCTCGAATGTTCCGAAGCCACGAAGCTCAATTGTTGAACCATCCTTCAGGTTCTCTTTAATCTGAACAAGCAATGATTCAATGACAGCCTGTACAACTTTCTTTTCGCAGTTTACATCATTATAGACAGATTCTACTAAATCAAACTTTGTAACTTTTTTTGAAGCCATACAGCTACCTCATTCCTCGTTTAATTATTTTTCACAGTATACCATCTTTTATAAATGGTATATACAGATACTTTTTAAATGAAAGAAATTCAGAGTCCCCGGAACTCACGGATTACATGAACATTCCGGGTGATTTCTCTGATTTCTTCTGTTATTTCGCAGCGGCAAATGAAGCGTTATAAAGCTTCATCATGCGTGACTTTTTGCGCGAAACAGCATTCTTAGACAAAATTCCCTTGCTGCCAGCTGTATCGAGCTCTTTGCAAAGAGCCTTCAGCTTCTCGGCTGCAAGTGCAGAATCCTTAGCATGTACAGCTTCTACAAATTTCTTAGCACTTGTACGTGCTGAACTTTTTGCGGTTTTATTGCGCAAGCGGCGGACTTCA
>JAZUFS010000411.1:0-2752 GCA_045640805.1 Treponemataceae bacterium | reverse complement strand
TCAGTTTGATGTTGATGTAATTCATGGGGTCAACAACCTCTGAACCGATATGAACTTCATAATGCAAGTGGGCGCCGGTTGCAACACCGGTGTCTCCCAAATAGCCGATTACCTCACCCTGAGAAACCGTCTGTCCGCGTTTTACGGTGGAAGAATTCATATGTGCATAACGGGTGTAGTATCCGTATTTGTGCTGGATGATTACGTAATTTCCGAAACTTTCGTCATAAGTTACGGTTACTACGCGGCCGTTTGCAGTGGCAATGATCGGGTCTCCGCTTCGCCATGTGGAAAAGTCCAGTCCCTTGTGGATGTACCATTTTCCTGTAATGGGATGTTCGTTCTGACCGAAAAGCATGGAAATATGACCTACACCGCCCCGCAAGGGCCAGATTGAAGGAATGTCGGAGAAAATTTCACCCTGAGCCTCGGACATGCGTCCCAGCTGGGCAATCGGCTGAACGGTTCCTTCAAGATAAGTGGTCAGCTGTCTGATGTCAGCAGTTTCGCGGACAGTTCCCTGAGTAAAATCCTGAATGTCAAAAAGCGAAGACAAATCTCCGCTCTGTACGGAACTCTGGTTTGAAACTGACTGGCCTATTCCCATGAGAGCAAGGGATTCGTTGAGCGCTTCCTGAAAAGTCTTTGCTGTCTGAAGAAGATGATTGTTTTCAGTACGGAGTTCATCAAGACTTGCCAGAGTCTGCCGGTTTTCTTCCATAAGGCGTGTAATTTCAGCCTGAGAAGCCGCACTTTTGACATTGATGAAGAAGAAGGAAGTAACGATGCCCACCACAAGAACAATTCCCAATGTCAGAGAAAAAATGTTCGTCTGAAAGTTGACCACTTTGCTCTGAGAATGAGGAACAATCATTATTGTAAGTTTGCGGTCGCAGAATTTTATTATGGCAACGAAAAAATGCCCGATTCCTTTAAAAAATTTTCCGATAAAACCGAGAATTGCCAAAGGTACTCTGTGCTTGCCGCGCCGGTATCCGTTTTTTTGAGCCACTACTTTCCTCAATAAAAAGTTTGTGGAAGTATACCTTACCTTTTTTTTTAAGACAATAGCGAAAACACCCTGACAAAAATCCCATTATTGTATATAAGCCTTCAAATCACTATAATGACGGAATGTACCGCATCTACACAGAAAGAAAACCTGGTTTTGATAATGAAGCCCGCCGCTATCTGGCAGACATTCAGGGCTTTTTGGGAATTCAAAGCGTTTCTTCAATCCGCTATTTGAATCGTTATGACATTGAAAACATCAGCGATGAAGACGCAAAACTTGCTTCACAACGCATCTTTTCAGAGCCTCAGAGCGACATCTGCTGGCTTGAACACATTCCACTTGATGAAAAAGATACGATCATTGTCTGGGAATATCTGCCCGGTCAGTACGATCAGCGGGCTGACAGTGCAGACCAGTGTCTTTCACTGCTGCTTTCCGCACAGGGAAGCGAGGCAAAAGTCCGCTGTGCAAAAATGGTTGTTCTTCACGGAGACGTTACTCCCGACGATGCAGAAAAAATCCGCAGATATCTGATCAATCCTGTTGATTCCCGCCTTGCAGCCGCAGAAAAGCCGGAAACACTCAAAATGCAGTCTGCCGTGCCCGGAGACATTCCTGTAATGGAAGGATTCCTGGGCTTTGACAGCGCTGCTCTTGACCAGCTCCGCGTAAAAATGGGTCTGGCCATGGACAATGCGGACCTTGCCTTTCTTCAGGCATATTTCCAGAAAGAAGGACGCGATCCTACGGAAACCGAAGTCCGGGTTCTGGACACATACTGGTCTGACCACTGCCGCCATACGACTTTCAATACGGAACTTGACGACATTACAATAGAAGACAGTGCACTTACAGGTGCAATCAAAGCAAGCCTTGACGAATACCGCCAGATCCGCAAAGAAATGTACGGAGACCGCTGCGACAGATCAAGCGCTTCCTACAAACCTCTTACACTTATGGACATGGCCTGCATCGGTGCCAAAATCCTCAAGAAAAAGGGCAAACTTGATGACATTGAACTTTCAGAAGAGATCAATGCCTGTTCAATTTATATTGACGTTGACGTTGCTGACTGCAGTCCTTCTGACAAAGAAAGCGGAAAAACCGAGACACAGCGCTGGCTGCTTCAGTTCAAGAACGAAACTCACAACCATCCTACAGAAATCGAACCCTTCGGTGGTGCCGCTACCTGTCTTGGCGGAGCAATCAGAGATCCGCTTTCAGGCCGTTCCTATGTTTACCAGGCTATGCGTGTAACCGGTGCTGCAGATCCTACAGTTCCTGTTACTGAAACCTTAAAGGGTAAGCTTTCGCAGAAGAAGCTTGTTAAGGGAGCTGCTTCGGGTTACTCATCATATGGTAACCAGATCGGTCTTGCTACAGGCTATGTAAAAGAAATATATCATCCTGATTACGTTGCTAAGCGTATGGAAATCGGTGCTGTTATGGGTGCTGCTCCTAGAGCTAACGTAATCCGTGAAACATCTGATCCTGGCGATATCATTATCTTGCTTGGTGGCCGTACAGGACGTGATGGTTGTGGTGGTGCTACAGGATCTTCTAAGGTTCACACAGAAGCTTCTATTGAAACTTGTGGTGCTGAGGTTCAGAAGGGTAACGCTCCTACAGAAAGAAAAATTCAAAGATTATTCAGACGTCCCGAAGTTACAAAGCTTATTAAGAAGTGTAACGACTTTGGTGCCGGCGGTGTTTCAGTTGCCATTGGCGAATTAGCAG
>JAZUFS010000410.1:0-1873 GCA_045640805.1 Treponemataceae bacterium | reverse complement strand
GTACGGAATGCCGTAGCCGCCGCCAAAATCAATGAACTCAAGCTTTTCAAAGCCGTGCGCAATCCTGAGCAGATTAGTCACTGCATCAAGATACGGCTGCGGGTCCATGAACAGAGAGCCGATGTGCTGGTTGATGCCGGCAATCTTCAGCCCGTAACGCCCTGCAATCGTGAAAATCTCAGGGATGTCAGTTTCCTGAATGCCGAACTTTGTTTTCTTGCCGGCCGTAACTACCTTGTCACAATGACCCGCGCCAACTCCCGGATTAATGCGCACCGCACAGCGCTCACTTCCCGCGGCGGCCTTGCCGGATGCAGCAAGCGCCTTCCAGGTTTCGCCGTACAGCTCAAGCTGGGCCAGACTGTCAAGGCTCGTCATGATGCCCTTTTCAATGCTGAACGCAAGCTCGCTTTCGGCGACATTGTTAGGAATGAAGAAAATCCGTTCTTTTGGGAAGCCTGCCTTCAGAAGCAGCGTGATTTCGCCGGGGCTCATCGCGTCGCAGTTAAGGCCTTCCTCAAGCGCCAGCTTCAGGATATGGATGTTCGTATTCGCCTTCACGGAATAGTTCGCCGTATACGGATACTTCGTAATGACACCGGCAACCTGGCGCATCCTGTCGCGCAGAATCTGCTCGTTATATACATACACCGGCGTGCCATACTCAGCAGCCACAGCCTCAGGCGCATTGCCCTCAAAAAAGTTCGATTCAGTCACAAATGATTTCATACTTCACTCCAGAACAGATGCCTTTGCTCTTCAATTACAGCAGATGGGCCCTAAGTTCGTCTCCACTCAGCGGGCTCAGGTATGCGGGCGGCACGTCGAACACGGTCTTGCATCCGGTCATGCCCTCGTTTTTCATGCGGAACACAGCACGTGCGTAGGCGACGATAACGCTTGAAGTACACGCCGGGTTTGAGTCGAGCTTCAGACTGTACTCAATGACGTTGTCGAACTCGCGGTTCCAGCCGGTTTTTCCTGTGCGGATGACAAATCCACCGTGCGGAATGCCTGCGTGGTCGCGTTGTAACTCTTCCATGCTGATGAAATTGACGGTCGTATCGTAATCGGCAAAGTAGTTCGGCATTTCCTTGATTTCTTTTTCTACGCGTGCCTTATCTGCATCAGTTGCACCATCTTTCAGGACGACAAAACATTCGCGGGTGTGCTTCTGGCGTGTTGTCAGTTCCGGCTGTGAACCAGAACGGACGGCATCGAGCGCTTCCTGCACCGGGATTGTGTACTGGCGGGCATCGCGAACGCCTTCAATGCGGCGGATGGCGTCGCTGTGGCCCTGACTTACGCCCTTGCCCCAGAACGTGTAATCCTTTCCTTCTGGCAGAATGCAGTTTGCGTACAGGCGGTTCAGGCTGAACATGCCCGGGTCCCATCCACAGCTGATGAGTGCGCAGTTACCGGCTTTTCGGGCGGCAGCATCAACGGCGGTGAAATGCTCAGGAATGCGTGCGTGCGTGTCAAAACTGTCGATAACGTTGAACAGCTTTGCAAACTCTGGAGTCTGCTTTGGAAGGTCAGTTGCGCTGCCTCCACAGATAATCAGCACATCAACTTCAGAAGCGTGGGCGGCTGCATCTGCCACACTGTACACAGGCACTCCCGGTGTCTGAATCTTAAGCGATGCAGGATCACGGCGCGTAAACACCGCAGCAAGCTCGCAGTCCGGGTTCTGCCGGATGGCGCACTCAACGCCACGACCAAGATTTCCATATCCCAAAATACCAATTCTCATATATTCCTCCAACGTCAAAAAACGACGACTCATATTCATGCAAAGGGGCGCCTGCCCGTCGTAACAGAGAAGAACTTCGTTTCTTCTCTGTTACTTAACGAGTTTGCAGTTGCAAACTCG
>JAZUFS010000409.1:0-5858 GCA_045640805.1 Treponemataceae bacterium | reverse complement strand
CCCGCTTGGCCTCCGACTTCAATGACGTCGCGGTATGAGTCGAGCGGATGTCCCGAAAGATAGAAGCCGATGAGTTCTTTTTCAATGGCGAGCTTTTCAAGCGGCGCCCACTCCGGTGTTTCCGTGTAGACGAAATCGGCGAATTCCTTCTCATCAGTATCTTCAAAGAGACTGGCCTGACCGTACTGTCCGGCTTCTTTCTTCTTGCCCGTATATTCAACGGCGCGTTCCATGTTGAGGAGCAGTTTTGCGCGTTCTTCACCAACGTTATCGAAGGCGCCTGTCTTGATAAGGACTTCAATTGCCTTTTTATTGACTGAATGCAGATCGACCCGGTCAAGGAAATCCATGAAATCCTTGTACGGACCGTCTTTTTCGCGCTTTGCGACAATTTCCTCTGCAGCTGCCTCGCCAAGTCCCTTAATGCCGAGAAGACCATATACAATGTGGCCGTCAACGACGTCGAAGTGCTTGTCGGAACGGTTAACATCAGGTGCGTCTACAGGAATTCCCATGCGCCGCGCTTCGGCAATGTAAGCGGGAATACCGTCCGTTGTATTCATTTCGTTGCGCAGGTTTGCAGCCATGAACTCGGCGGCATAGTGACATTTCAGGTAACCGGTGCGGTATGCAAGGACAGAGTATGCTGCGGCGTGCGACTTGTTGAATCCATAACCGGCGAACGGAACCATGATTTCGAAGATGTCGTCGGCGTGCTCTTTTGTGAAGCCCTGCTTTACGGCGCCTTCCTCGAACTCGACTTTCTTGCCCATAAGGACGTCAATCTTCTTCTTTCCCATAGCACGGCGCAGCATATCAGCGCCACCAAGGGAGAAGCCCGCAATCTTCTGGGCAACCTGCATGACCTGTTCCTGGTAAACCATGACACCGTACGTCTCTTTCAGAATGCCTTCAAGACACGGATCAGGATAGTGAATGGTCTCTGGTTTCCATTTTCCGTCAATGTAATTCGGAATATAGTCCATAGGACCGGGTCGGTACAGGGCGTTCAATGCGACAAGCTCTTCAAGCCGGCGTGGCTGTGCATCGCGCAGAATCTTCTGCATGCCGGGACTTTCAAACTGGAAAACGGCAACCGAGTCACCGCGGCAGAACAGATCAAACGTCGGAGCGTCTTCTTCTGAGACGTTCATGGTCAGGAATTCGGGCTCATCCTTTTTCCTGTGTTTGTTGATGATATCTTCTGTGTAGCGGATGAGCGAAAGCGTCTTTAAGCCGAGGTAGTCGAACTTGACCAGACCGCACGGCTCAATGATATCCATTGTGTACTGGACACCAACTTCGCCTGTCTTATAATCCTTGAAAACCGGTGCCCAGTTTGGCAGCGCCGTGAGTCCGATGACCATACCTGAAGCGTGCAGACCCGTCTGGCGTATGACACCTTCAAGCTTGAATGAAAGTTCAAACAGTTTCTGGTAGCGCGGATCATCCTTGTATGGAGCGAGCAGACCGCCTTCACCTGCAGGGAACTTCTCTGAAACCTCGAAAGCGTCCTTCAGTTTTGCTTTCGGATTGTCCGGTACGCACTTCTTGAGCATGGTGACTTCTGAAAGCGGAATGTTCAGTGCGCGGCCAACGTCAGCGATGACGGCTTTAGGCTTGAGTGTACCGAACGTGACGATATGGCCTACCTGCGGATCACCGTACAGGTCACGCGTGTGCTGGATGATATCCTGGCGGTAGTCGAAGTCCATATCCACGTCGAAATCTGGCATGGAAACACGTTCCGGGTTAAGGAAGCGCTCGAAGATGAGCTTGTATTTGAACGGATCAATGTCCGTGATTGTCATGGCGTATGCAACAAGCGAACCTGCACCGGAACCGCGGCCAGGACCAATCGGGATGTAGGGCTTGGGTCTGTTGTTGACGTTGTCCCAGGTAGATTTTGACCAGTTGATGAACTCCCAGACGATGAGGAAGTAGCCTGAGAAGCCCATGCTGAAGATGATGCCAAGCTCATATTCACACCGTTCGCGTATTTCAGGCGTGATTTCCTTGTAGCGCTTCTTCAGTCCCTCTTCGACAATGTAGCGTACGTAGTCGTTCTGGTCTGACTGGTAATCATCGCCGTGCGTCTGGAATTCTTTCGGGAGTTCGAAACGCGGCAGACAGTCTTTCAGTTCCTGTGTCTTGTACTGGTGTATTGTCAGATTGCACATATTTGCAATCTTGATGGTATTCTCGTAGGCGTCCGGTAAATCAGGAAAAAGTTCACGCATTTCCTCTTCTGTCTTGAAATACCAGTTTGTATTGCCGTCACCGCCCATTGTCTGATGTGGCTCGGTAAGCGTTTTCTTGAAGCCGATGCAGCGCAGGCAGTCCTGTGCTTCGGCATCTTCTTTCTCAACGTAGTGGATATCATTGGTGACGACAAGCGGAATGTCCAGTTCGCGGGCAAGCGCAATCAGTTTCTTGTTGACGATTTTCTGGTCTTCGAGCCCGTGATCCTGCAACTCGATGTAATAGTGGTCCGGCCCGAACAGATTCTTGTATTTAAGGGCCATCTCTTTTGCCTCGTCATCGCGTCCTGCAAGAAGCAGCTGGGGCAGTTCTCCAGCAATACACGCCGAGCAGCAGATAAGGCCTTCGTGGTACTTTTCGAGCAGTTCCCAGTCGATGCGGGGCTTTCCGTAGTACAGGCCTTCCGTGTACGCAATTGATGAAAGCCAGCTCATGTTCCTGTAGCCGGTTTCGTTTTCGCACAGCAGTATCAGGTGAAAGTAATGCGCGTGACGGTCGCCGTCCTCGCCTTTACGGGAGTAGGGCACATCATTCTTTTCAAGATGGCTGCCATATGCGACATAGAATTCCTCACCGACAATCGGGTTGATGCCGTTTGCATGGCAGATGTGCTCAAAGTTGAGTACACCGAACATGTTGCCGTGGTCAGTAAGCGCGAGGGCAGGCATGTTGAGCCGCTTGGCCTTCTTGATGAGGTCATTGATTTTTGCACAGCTGTCGAGCAGAGAGTAGTCGGAGTGGACGTGAAGATGTACGAAATTTGCAACCGGCGTACCTTCCGGAGCCGGATCAAACACTTTTATGTCAGCCATTGTTATTTTAGTATAGAAGAATATCCGGTTATCGGCAACGTATTTTCATCAGAATGAATGATGGTTTTCATCGGACATAAGGGCGAGCACTTTCTTGTTTATTTCATGGTTTTTCGAGATGAGCTGCTCAAAATCACTTTTCCGTATGCGGATAAGCGTAACATGCGTCAGGGCTTTTACTGTCTCATCGCGGAGGCTGTCGGTCAGGCAGGAAATCTCACCGAAGAACTTACCCTTGCCATAATGTGCCGTTTCATTTTCTTTTGTGATTTCAATCAATCCGTCAGCGACGCAGTAAATGAAATCTGAAGGATAGTCTTTACCGTAAATGATTTCTTCCGGCTTTATGTCGATAAGCTTATCTGACATGGTGATGAAGTCTGAGAAAAACAGTTTGCGGCGCAGTTTCTGAAGAAGATTCTGGTTCTCAGCTGATGGCAGGAGATAGAGTTCGGCAAGTTCCAGCTGTGTGAAGAACTGCTGTACGTAAATGAACTGCGCGAAAAACAGGAATATCTGGAAAAACACGCCTGCTTCAAGCAGAAGGACCATGACGTTGCTAAGAACACCGTAAATCATGTTGTAGCGGCTTGTGTTCAGGAAAAGCTTGAATACAAGCTGCATCAGTTTGTAGATGGCTGACGTGTAGAGGGCTGCGCGCGCACAAAGTCCCAGTTTTGGTTTTGTTCCCGGGGCAAACCTGTATGTCAGGAAAATAATGATGTACAGCATGACCGGTGGCGCCAGTGAAACAAGCAGCGGATACAGCGTGCCGTCAAGGAAAGGCAGAAAATCCGCGAAAACATCTACTTTCAGCAGGGACCGTGCGGCGAAAACAGCTGAAATGATTATGGCAACTCCGATAACGGCAATTGTTTCACCGAAAAAACCGCCCATGGTAGAAGTTATGCCTTTGCGGCCCGAATCTATGTGGTTGATGATGTGGAACCCGCGCATGACTGACAGGAAGAACCGTCGTGCCAGCCAGAAAATTGCAATGATGGAAATAATCTCAAAGGAGCCGACTTTTTCTACGGAAAGGATTGTCTGCACAAGCTGCTCGAACTGCTCCTGGGTGACGAGCATGCTTATGTACTGGTAAAACTGCATGACGAACGAGTGTTCGGTGTGCAGCACACGGATGAGCACCGTAATGATGAGGAAGACTACCGGCAAAACGGAAAAGAGCATACCGAATGCACAGGCAGATGCAATGGTCGGCATTGAATTCTGAAAGAACAGGTTTGTCGTGATGTACAGGCTCTGCCGCGTCTTGATAAGGAACTTTCTTAGTTTCTGTGATCTTGTCATCACTGACAGTATATCCCCAAAATCACTTATTGAACAATGACCAATTTTGCAGGTATAATTCAACTGATTATAAGGGGTAAAATAAAATGGAAAGAAGCTTTGTTATGTTGAAGCCAGGCGTACTTAACCGCCGTATTGCAGGTGAAATCATTTCACGTCTTGAAAAGAAAGGCCTTAAACTTGTCGGCCTTAAGCTCATGCAGATTACTGCTGAACTTGCAGCCAAGCACTATGCTGAGCACAAGGATAAGAGTTTCTTCTCTGACCTTCAGGCATACATCACATCAGGTCCTGTAGTTGCAATGGTCTGGGAAGGAGAGGACTGCGTCTCAATCGTACGCAAACTCGTCGGTTCAACAAAGGTTGCAGATGCTCAGCCGGGAACAATCCGCGGAGATTATGCACTGCACACAAATCTGAACATCATTCACGCTTCAGATGCTCCAAAGAGCGCTGTTCGTGAAATAGCACTGTTCTTCAGACCGGAAGAAATCATCGACTGGGAAGATCAGGCTGCACGCTGGTTCTGATAATGATCCGCTCAGATGTCTGACAAGACATCTTCGAAATAAGGAGAAAAAGTTATGGATGGGAGAAAGATCGGTATTATTGGTGCAGGCGCATGGGGTACAGCAATGGCCCACGCACTTGCAAAAGTCGGCAATGACGTCCAGATATGGGCTCTTGAGCAGGATGTAACTGACTCAATCAACAACGAGCATGTAAATACACGCTATCTGCCGGGTTACAAACTTTCTCCGCATCTGACGGCTTCAACGGATTTGATGGCTGTAGCTTCTGACAAGGAGTTCCTCATTTTCGGAAGCCCGTCACTGTATCTTGCTTCCACAGCAGCTAAAATCAAGGATATTCCGTCAATCGCAGACGGTTCAACAGTAATCGGTGCCCTGACGAAGGGATTTGTTCCGTCTCCTGATGGCCCGAAGCTCGTGCTTGAAACACTCGAGTCCGTGCTCCCGGCCTGCTACAAGGGCAACACTGTTTATATTGCAGGTCCGAGCCATGCAGAAGAAGTTGCCATGGGTAAGCTTACCGGACTTATCGCAGCCAGCGAGAACCCGATGAACTCAATCAAAATCCGTGAGCTGCTCAGGGTTCCGGGGCTTATGGTCTACTCAAGTCTGGACATTATCGGCGTTCAGATCTGTGCTGCGGCAAAGAACGTCGTCGCAGTCGTTTTCGGCTGTCTCGATGCCATTGCAGAAGATTCTGAAATGTTCGGTGACAACACGGAATCACTCCTGCTTGCTGCCGGCCTTAATGAAATCCAGACACTCGGTTTTGCCATGGGTGCGACCCACGCAGAAACAATCACATCAATCTCCGGTGTCGGTGACCTTGATGTAACGTGCCGCAGTAAATGGGGCCGTAACCGCCGTTTTGGACATGATATCATCAACAAGAATATTCTTGCTCCGTTCAAGAATCTTGATGACCTTATTGCCCGCATCA
>JAZUFS010000408.1:0-2353 GCA_045640805.1 Treponemataceae bacterium | reverse complement strand
GTTGCAAAATTCAAAAAACTTCCCTCATCGCGAAGTTTTCTTTTTGCTGTTTAAATAATAAATTATGATACCCGTAAAGGCTCCTGCTGTGTCGATAATAACATCTGTCCATGTCCCCCACCTTCCGGGTACGAAATACTGGTGTATCTCATCTGTCGTAGCGTAGAAAGACGAAATAATCAAAGGAAGCAGAAGAGGCCACTTTTCCTCCTTCCACTCTTTCCATATGGCAATCATCACCGTTATGCCCAGAATGGCATACTCGGTAAAGTGGGCGCTCTTTCTGATAAAATGATGTGCAGCGCCTGCCAGTTCTGCAGAAATGTCACCGTTTTTAAATCCTCTCATAAAGGAAAGGAACATGTCCAGGAAGGCTCCGCTTGCCTGATCCGACTGTGCAGCGGGCATCATGGAAAATATGAAAATAATTATCATCACGGCTATCATGGGGATAAACCGCAAAATTCTTCTACATTTGCTCATAAACTGCATAATAGCACAAAAAAACCCCCGGGCAAAGCCCGGGAGTCAATTTATTTCAAAAACTCAATCAATCAATGATTGTAATACGTCCCTGTCCGTAAGGATCTGCATAATCTTCACCAACTGTTCCGCCAAGTACATCGATGATGTAGTTGATAAGAACCTGGTTATCAATCATAACTGATTCCTGAAGGAATACGTTATCAGCAAACATTGAATATCCGTCACCCATGTTCTTGAGCTTGTAGTCATGGCTTGCAAGAGTATAGGTCTTGGTAAGATCGATGGGTTCGCCGCCGATCATGATATCTTTAACTCTGGGTTCGCCTTCGCACTTAACGAACATGGAGTTCTCATCCATAACAACGGGAGACTCAACATTAACGTCGATTGTAAAGGACATACCTGAAACGTGTAAGAATCCGCCGAACTCTGAAGGAAGGCTGTGAGCACTCATTTCAAGAGCATTGTAGATTTCTTCACCGGTAGCTTCTACTACGCACATAGAGTTTCCGAAAGGATGAACTTTAATAATCTGGCCGTAAGTAATGTCACCTGCGGGGATGTCTGCACGAACGCCGCCACCGTTAACGATAGCAACATCAGCACCTGACATAGCGCGGTAAGCATCTGCGCAGAGGTCGCCAAGGTTTGTTTCCTGGCTTCTTACGATTCTGATGGCATTGCCTTCTGAATCCTTAGCTGTAGGATCGTAAACAACAAGGTCAACATCAGTATGAGCTACTACTGTGTTAACAAGTTCTTCAAACTGAGCCTGAACATCAGCAACAACTGCCTTTGTGGAAGTTCCGCTTACAGCGTTGTCGTTGATAAGATCTGAATGAAGTGTTCCGTCGTTGGAGATTGTTAAAACACCAACGTTTGCAAGCTTTGTGCCTGTGGAAGTAAGGATTACGTCCTTACCGTCTTTGTTCTGAACCTTTTCTTCGGCCCATACAGAATGTGAATGTCCGTCGAGAACTGCGTCAATACCTGTTGTATTAACGATAACTTCTGATGACATCCAAGGTGTGCAGTCTGCTTCGGTTCCAAGGTGAGCCATAGCAAATACGAACTGAGCGCCTTCTGCTCTTGCAGCGTCAACTGCGCCCTGAACCTGGTTGTATAACTTTGTTCCGTCATTATCCTGGCAGAAGAAGTATACATATTCGCCTGCATCGTTCATGAAGTATGCAGGTGTTGAAGAAGTAAGTGTCTTAGGTGTTGAAATACCTACAAAAGCAATCTTTACGCCGTCTGCATCAATGATAGTGTAAGGAGCAAGAACAGCCTTGTCGTCCTTATCTACAAAGTTACATGAAACGTAAGGGAATTTTGCCATCTTTGTAAGTTCAAAGAAACGTTCCATACCATAGTCAAATTCATGGTTACCGGGTGTAGCTACATCAAAGCCAACCTCGTTCATGATATTGATAATGTATTCGCCCTTTGAAAGTGTACCAACGGTATCACCCTGGACAGCATCTCCGTTATCAACAAGGATAACCTTGTGTCCGAGAGCTTCGTAAGCGTTCTTGATGGTAGCAAGGTCTTCATAACCCATGTTGTCATCAATACCGCAGTGTACGTCGTTAACGTACAAAACAACAATGTCCTTATCAATGCCAAGACCTGTATCTTCCACAACGGGAGTGGTCTTTTCAACTACAGAAGCAGCGGGTTCTGAAGTGCTTGCAGGAGTTGTTGTTGCAGTTTTGTCAGCGCATCCGGCAAGAGCAAATACCATTACAGCTGACATTAAAAGTGCTGAAAGTTTTTTCATAGTTTCCTCCTATTTTTAATAGAAAATGGGCTCTAACGAGCCCATTTAGTATACCACTGACGTACATTCCGCTCAATGGTACCTAAG
>JAZUFS010000407.1:0-1969 GCA_045640805.1 Treponemataceae bacterium | reverse complement strand
CGGGTCATACGAATGCACTTCTGCGCCCGGCTTGATGAGCAGCTTCAAATCTGCTGACAGCGCGAACTCGTCGTCTCCCGCGGCGCCTTTCAGCATGTCGCCAAGACAGGCGCGCGCGAAGTCATAGCACGGGAAGTTTGTCACGACGACCGAGATTGACGCGTCTGCATCGGGACCGGTGAGCGTACGGGACTCGTAAGCGCTGTCTGTTTTTACGGTGCCGGATGCACTGGTAGATGCTCCGCTGCCACTTGTTTCTGATGCGGTGCCTGAAACGGAGGGATCGTTCAAATCCCATTCGTACAGGTTGCCGGCAAAATCGGCCTTATCTTCTTTCTTGCATCCCGCCAGCGCGAGCACGCACATCAGTATGATGAGCGCGGCCGCATGCCTTGAAAGCAGTTTATGTCTTATTCTCGCATTCATTTCGCTTCCTCCCGTGAATCGGTTGCAGCCTGGCAGGCCTCGCACAAGCCGTAGAAAATCGTGGCGGCACGGTCTATGACAAAGTGATGTTCTGCCTGAATATGCTCGTCAAGCTGGGCCGCCAGTTCACATTCCAGATGAATGATGGTGCCGCATTTGTGGCATTTCAGGTGATAATGGTCGCTGCAGCCTTCGCTTCCGACGGTGAGCTGCCAGCACGCCTGCCGTCCGTTTTCATCAATGAACTTCCGGATGCGGCCTTCTTTTTCAAGATAGTCGAGCGTGCGGTAAATGGTCGCGTTTCCGATGCGTGAGCCGCGTGTAAGCAGATCCGCTGCAATATCGCCTGCCGTAAGCTGTTTTCCGCTGTTTCGAGAGAAGCAGTCGAGAACCGCGTCCCGCTGCCCCGTGTGATATGAAATTGTGCTGTTCATGAACTTTCAGAAAATCCTTAAAATGAAATTGAAACTCATTCTCAAATTGCTTTGATACTATAGCCACAAAAGATGTCTTGGTCAATGAGGTGAATCTGAAAAATCCGGATTGCACAAGGGAAAAAAAAGACACCATACGACGTACGGTGTCTCAATTGAGGAGTGTTATATGAAAAGGACTCTCGTGATTGCCCTTTATGAATACAGTGTAGTTCAGAGCCCTTAAAGCATTCTGAAAGAAAGATTAAAATATCCTTTAATCCTGCCCGTATCCCGCCCCATTACACTCTGTCTTTATTGAACATTTCCCCTTGTGAGTCTATACTATACGGCAAACATTACTATCGCCGCAGGATGTAACTGCGAGTAGGAGGAAAAACATGGATAATACAGAAAGACTGAGCCTGATTCGTCACAGTACGGCTCACGTCATGGCAGAAGCAGTTCTTAAACTGTTTCCGGGCAGCAAGGTCGCTATCGGACCATCAATCGATTATGGTTTCTACTATGATTTTGACTTGTCACGCCCTATCAAAGCAGAGGATTTGCCTGAAATCGAGAAGGAAATGCGCCGCATCGTAAGCGGAAACCACGATTTCATCCGCAAAGAAGTATCAAAAGAAGAAGCGCTCAAGCTTTTTGCGGACCAGCCGTACAAGATTGAGCTTATCAACGACCTGCCACCTGATGCAACAATCAGTACATACGAGCAGGACGGATATCTGGATCTGTGCCGCGGACCACACGTTGCAAGCACAAAGGAAATCAATCCACAGGCTTTCAAGCTGATGAAGATTGCCGGTGCTTACTGGCGTGGTGATGAAAACCGCCCTATGCTTACCCGTATTTACGGTACTGCATGGGAAAAACCACAGGAACACAAGGATTACCTCAACATGCTCGCTGAGGCTGAGAAGCGTGATCACAGAAAGATTGGTACAGACCTTGATCTGTTCCATCTTGATCCTGAAGATCCGGGCCAGATTTTCTGGCATCCGAATGGATGGACAATCTATAACGTCATAAAAGATTACATGCGCTCAATGATCCGCAAGGACGGCTACAAGGAAGTTAATACTCCTGCCATTATGCCGCGGAGCCTTTGGGAA
>JAZUFS010000406.1:0-8810 GCA_045640805.1 Treponemataceae bacterium | reverse complement strand
GTTCGCTTCTTTCAACGGATTTGAGGAAGTCCCTATTATTGACGACTACTACATCTCATCAATCACGCCGTCGAACGTAACTCCCGCCCTCGTTCCTGCAGGCAATGACATGTACGCCGTAGGAAACAGCGGCATCCTGATGCAGACATCAACGCCATACACAAACGACACGCTCACAGCTGCTGAAAAGACAGCACTTGCCGCCCAGCTGAAAGATGCTGCATGGCAGATCATTTACCCGGCAGCAAATTCCTTCTTCTCACTTAATCTCACGCAGTACCTGCCATACACAGAACTTGACATCGGCGAAACGGGCGTCCACTTCAAGGCAGTCTGCTCCCGCACAGGAAGTGACTTCTCTGAGCCGTACTACGCGCTCATTTCATATACTGTCAACGGAATTAATCTCGATTACCGGTATCTGCTCATTCCGGTAAACGATTACTGGAAAAACGCTGCTTATTACGATTCACTCATAGACTGAGAAAACACTTCACAACAGAAGGATGGCACGGAAACGCTTTCGGGTAGTAGTACTGTTTAGTACTACTATGCTTAGTACAGTGATGTGCGGGTAAGCGGTGCTCCGATGTATACGCCTTCAGAAAGATAGTCTATCTTCTCGCCTTCAATCAGGAACTGTACGCTGTTGATATTGCTGAACGCCGTGGCAGTATATACAATCTGAGCCAACTGCCCGTAATATCCTTCGACACCGTATTTATTGAACCGGAATGCACTCGAAAAGTTGATGCTTGCAACGCCATCCTTTACGGCGGCTCCAAGCAGCTGCGTGTCTTCCGGAATTAATGTCATGTAACCCTTTTCAAGTTCTTCAATGTTCGGACCGGCAAGCAATGCGTTGATGGCGGCCGTCAGCGGCGTTATCGTCTTGGGAATGGTGCGCTCAATTTCTTTGCGGAGGACTGAGCCATCCCCTGAAATGACTACGAAATAAAGATGCTGCGCCATTTTCGGAACTGATTCATCCTCCACAGACTGAACGGCAGGTGGCGCGACCTTGATTCCCTTTACTTCTTCATCAACACCAGTTGCAGATTTATCAGCAGCATCCGTTTTTGCATCAACTGCGGCAGGTGCTTCTTCATCCGTCAGGGCAACAACATCAGCAGCGCCATCAGATACATCCTCTGGTTCCTCAACGTAAACGAACTTGTTGTTCTGTGGGATAAGCACAATCTCCGGTTCCTGAACTGCATATGGCTCATCTACCGTAGTACTGCTCAATTCGGCGACCGGCTCATCCTCTGATCCCTTGTGGTTCAGGACAAATGCCGGCTCGGTACCGAATACTTTTGTAAAAAATTCAGTCCGCTGAAGAACGCCGATTATTTTATTTCTGCAAATAAGGAAAGCAATTAAAAGAATTAAAGCAAAAGCAAGCCAGAAAACAGCCGATGCACCGACATGTTTCTTATTTTTCTCGTCACCCATGAACGCAGTATAATTCACATCCCGCTGTTTTGTATAGTCCGCAACTCTCTTCCGTTGACAGTCATCGCCTTAGGCTGATATATTTTCTAACGTGAAAGTATACAAAGGATTATCTGTTTCGCCAGGTACCGGCATCGGAAAAGCTTTTCCCGTCCACACATCAGACATCTGTGTCGCTCAGAAGCCAGTTTCAGCTGATGAAAAAGCAGATGGATGGAGCCGGTTTGAAACGGCCCGCTCAGATGCTGTTGCTGCATTAGAAAGTTCACTCAAAACGGATGATGATGAGCAGCGCGAAATTTTCCAGACACACCTTCTTATGCTTTCAGATCCCGATTTTGTTTCCCTCATAAAATCAGATTACGACGCAGCTTCATACTGCATTGAATATTCTGTATACAAGAAAGTCGAGGAATTCGCCCATCAGCTTGAGGCTGCCGGCGACGCGTTCCTGACTGAGCGCGCAAATGATATCCGTGACGCATGGTACCGCGTCATTTCACTGCTGACCGGCATTTCAACGTCGATTGGCGATATTCCGCCGGGAGCAGTTATCGTCGCAGAGAACCTGAAGCCGTCAGATGCCCTGCAACTCGCGGATACATCAGTCGCCGCCATCGTTACTCGCGACGGAGGTGCCGGCTCTCACCTGGCAATTCTTTCCCGCGGATACGGTATTCCCCTCGTTTCAGGCATTGAAAATCCGTTCGATGTATTTTCAGCTGGCGAAATTCTTGTCGTAGATGGTGCAGCCGGCACAGTAACTGCCCAAGCGGATGATGCCACAATTGCGGCTGCAGAAACTCAAGTCAGGGCAGAGCGCGAAGTCCGTGCACGCAGGGCTGCTTTTAAGGACAAGCCGTGCCAGACAAAAGACGGATACCGCATTACGCTGCTTGCCAACATCGGCAATCCGGAAGAAGCAGAAATTGCACTGAAAGAAGGTGCTGACGGCATAGGACTTTTCCGCACGGAATTCCTGACAATCGCAGGTGGTGACTTTTCAGAGGATGCGCAGTTCGCGGCGTACAAGAAAGTACTTGAAACCATGGACGGACGCCTTGTTACAATCCGCACGCTCGATATCGGCGGTGACAAAAACTCAAGCGACAAGTCCCTTTCCACCGGCGATGAAGCAAATCCGCTTTTAGGCTGGCGTGCCGTACGCTATTGCCTTGATAACAAAGACGTGTTCAAAACCCAGCTCCGGGCCCTTTACCGTGCAAGCCAGTACGGCAACCTGCGCATCATGATCCCGATGATTACTTCCGTAGCAGAAGTGCGCGCCGTAAAAGCCCTTATCGCAGAGGTTCAGAACGAACTAACTAACGGTCGGTCGGATATCTCAGACTCACCGGATTTCAGCAAAGTGCCTGTCGGTATCATGATTGAGACACCCGCAGCAGCACTTACAGCAGATCTTCTTGCCGAAGAAAGTGCATTTTTCTCAATCGGGACAAACGATTTGACACAATATACAATGTGTGTCGACCGTGAAAACGAGAAAGTCGCCGGTCTGTTCAATGAGTTTGCTCCTGCTGTCCGTTCCCTTATCGGGACAACTGCCAGGGCAGCTCTCCAGAAGAAAATTCCGGTCTGCGTATGCGGTGAGTTTGCAGGTACTGCTGAAGGCGCACTCTGGCTCGCCGGAAATGATATCACGACACTGAGTGTTTCTCCGTCACATATCTGTGAGCTTAAGGAACTGTTCTCAAAATACACACGTAAGGAAATTGGCGAAATTGCCGGTAAAACAATACATCTCACGGATGCAGCAGAAGCAAAATCACTGATGGCATCCTTCGTACGGAAATAACATGAAGAAGATTGAAAAACAGACAGAAAATACAAAACCGCAGAATGAGGTTGGGCAGAATCCGCTGACTGAAGAACTTGCAGAGGAAGGAATTCCTGAATACGACACAGGCTTTGAGTTTGGCAAACGTTACAAGAATACGCCGCTCGTCGTAATTGCAGGCCGCCCGAATGTCGGTAAGTCGACGCTCTTCAACCGCATACTGCACAAACGCCGTGCCATCACCGACCCTACGCCGGGTGTCACGCGCGATCCTATTACGGAAAATGCATTCATTAACGGGTACCCTCTCCGCATTATGGACACGGGCGGTTTCAAGCTTGAACGCCAGAAGGGTACCATGGAAGCCGTGCTCGACGAACTTGTTGTCGAGAAATCAATTGACGCGCTCAAAAAGGCGGATGTAATACTTCTGCTGCTTGAAGCAGGAAATGTCACCGGCGAGGATGAGGAGTTCATCAATCTGCTGCGCCCATACTGGAATAAGGTCATAGCTGCCGTCAACAAGACAGAAGGCGGCCGTAACGAGACAGAAGCATGGAATTTCATGCAGTACGGCTTTGACAACCTTCTTTTGATATCAGCTGAGCACGGAGACAATATTCCGGAACTGTATGAAACCCTCATAAAGCGGCTCGACTTCACGAATGTTGTTGAAGACGATGAACCTGAGCAGATAAAGATTGCCATTATGGGAAAACCTAACACGGGAAAATCGACGCTGTCGAACCTGCTTACCCACAGTGAGGCTTCCATTGTAAGTGATTACGCGGGAACAACGCGCGATGTCGTTGAAGGCCAGTTCCGGTTCAAGAACAGGCGGTTCCAGGTACTTGATACCGCGGGAATACGCCGCAAGGCAAAAGTCACTGAGAACGTGGAATACTACTCGGTAACACGTGCCATCAAGACGCTCGACCGTTGCGATATCGTCTTCTACATGCTCGATGCCAACGAAGGCCTTACCGAACAGGACAAAAAGGTAATCGGACTGGCATATGAACGCGGACGGGGACTCATCTTCATCCTCAATAAATGGGATACGCAGGATCAGGAAAAGAAGCATTTCAAAAAGGCAGAACGTGACATCAAGGTAATGTTCGGCCATATGGATTATGTTCCGGTCGTACCGATTTCAGCAAAGGAGAATACCGGCATTCCGCAGCTTCTGAACACGGCGATGGAAATCTACAATCAGCTGACACGCACAATTGATACAAGCGCATTGAATCAGGCACTCCGCGACTGGGTTGCCGCGTATCCGCCGCCAGCAAGCAAGAATGCGCATTTCAAGGCACGCTACATGGTGCAGACAAGTGCAAATCCGGTTACTTTCCTGCTGTTTGCCACCCGCCCGGAGGTAGTGCAGCAAAATTATCTGTCTTATTTGAAAAATAAGATACGAAGTGACTTAGGATATGATAAAATACCTGTTATACTTGAGTTAAAGGCAAGCCGCAAAAAGTGGCAGGAACGGGAACGCACATAAGGGATAAGGGGAATTATTGTGGCAGATTTCAGTATTGGCGAAGTAGAAGCACTGACAGGCGTTAAAGCACACGTCCTACGGTATTGGGAGGAGATTGTTCCATCCCTTACACCACAGAAAGACATTGGTGGACGCAGGGCTTATTCCACACGCGACGTTCAGGTTATCTTCCGCCTTAAATACCTTATCCAGGAAAAGAAATTCACCATTGAAGGCGCACGTAATCACATCATTCTTGAAGCAGATACAACTCCACATACGGCAGATATGCTGCAGCAGATAAACGAACTCCGCGGCGATATTCTTTCCCTGTACAAGATTGCCCACAACTCAGACAGTCAGAAGAAATGATGAACAAGGAATCTACGCTCTTTTCAGCACTCCCAAAGGATGCAGCTGATATCCTGAACAATTTTGACGAAATCATTCAGCATACACTGCCGCTGAACAGCCGCCAGCAGTATCAACTCCCTGAAAACGTCCGCCGGCTGTCGCATCAGCTTACAGACGAACGGCCGTCACGCCGCATGGGCTACATGAACGAAGCCGCGGCGCTTTCCGCATATATCCGCTATTTCATGTGGTGGAATCTCGTCCGCCTGACGCCGCTTTTCGCAGGATTTACAGACAACGCACTTCATCTGCATGACGGCGATGTTTGCCTGGATTGCGGTTCCGGTCCGCTTACGGTGCCCATCGCGCTGTGGCTCGGTTGTCCGGAATTACGTACGAGAAAACTTACCTGGTACTGCCTTGATCTTTCACAGGCGGCGCTCTCCCACGGCGAGGACCTGTATACCGCAGTCGCCGCCCGTACCGCTGCAACAACTCCCGGCCAGCAGCTCTGGCAAATCATCCGCGTAAAGGGAGCCGTCGGAACTGAAATCAAGAAAAAAGCGGCATTCATTTCGTGTGCAAATATGTTCAATGAGCTTTTCTGGAACTCAGAAGCGCCGCTTGAGCAACTCGTCAAAAAGTACTCCGGCCAGATCCTCTCCTACGCAGATACGTCCGCGTCAGTACTCCTGATTGAGCCGGGTGTTCCGCGGGCAGCACGTTTCGTGTCATTATTCCGCGACGCCCTTTTACGCAAAGGCTTTTCCGTACTTGCCCCCTGTCCCCATGAAACCATCTGCCCCATGGATGGACGGAAAGGCGGCAAATGGTGCCATTTCGTGTTGGAAACTGACAACGCTCCTTCCCGCCTGAAAAAACTGTCCGCAGCAGCCGGTATCCCGAAAGACCGCGCATCGCTCTCGTTTGTATATGCCGCCCGCACCACAGCTGCTGACACCGCAGATGTTGCACCTGCAAAAGATGCACCGACATTGACTGGTTCGCCAAGACGAAACTCTGCCGGAAAGAATGCACCTGCAGACGCCGCGCTCCGTCTTCGCGTCATCTCGGATGCTATTGCGCTCAAAAACGGAACTACCGGTCGTTATTCTTGCTCGGAAAAAGGTCTCACGCTGGCAATTGCACCCGAAAATGCACTCACCTCCGGCGACCTTGTGTGTGTAGATAAAACTGGAAAGACAGAAATTGACAGGAAATCAGGTGCGGTGAAAATTACTTGTACAGCGCTTTGATTTCTTTTTCGTACAGCTCACTCAGTTTGTAACGCATGATTTCCTGCTTGGCAGAAAGTTCAACGCCAACCTCAAACGGCTTTTCGAGCAGCTGGAATGATGCAATCCGTTCAAATGCCTTGAATCCGTTCTTAGGACTTACCAGTCCCTGAATCTCAGAATCAATCAGTTTCCTGATTGCCTCATTGTCGAGAAGATCACTGTATTTATCGTATTTGATGTAATTTTCACGTGCGTAGATAAGCAGCTCATCCTTTGCAGGAACAATAAGTGCGCCAAGGAAACGCTCATCCTGACCGACAACAACACTCTGGGAAACGAACCGCGATTCATTCATCTTCATTTCAATCGGTAACGGCTCGACGTTTTCTCCGCCGGTAAGAACAATCGTGTCTTTCATGCGTCCGCGGATCATCAGTTCGCCGTTAAGTGTTTTCATACCGATATCGCCTGTGTTGAACCAGCCGTTTACGTCAATTGCTTTTGCCGTAAGTTCAGGCTTATTGTAGTAGCCGCGCATGACGACACCGCCACGAATCAGGATAAGGCCCTTCTTTCCAGCCGGACACTCATTTCCGTCTTCGTCGACAATCTTGATTTCAACGCCGCGGATCTGCTTTCCGACAGTCCTGAACACGGGTTTAAGATACGGGCGTACGGCCACTACCGGAGCTGTTTCCGTAAGGCCGTATCCTTCAAGCACCCTGATGCCGCAAACCCAGAAGAATTCATCAATTCCAGGAGGCAGCGCGCCACCGCCTGAAACACCTTCCTTGAAAGCATTTCCAAGCTTGGCACGGACTTTCCGGAAGACAAGTACATCGCCAAGTGCCTTGAATGGCGTCAATATAATCCATGGAATGAAAAGGACAATCCATTTAAAGAACTGTGTGTTCTTGTGGAAGTGCGGCTTCTGCCTGAAAAGTGTACGGCTTATCCTGCACTGCAGTGTTCCGACAGTAACGAAGAACTGGAACATGTTGTATACAACACCGCCCGTCTTACGCATTGTCTTGTTGATGCCGTCGTACAGCGCTTCAAAAACGCGTGGAACGGCAGGCATAATCTGCGGATTCAATGTCTGGAAATCTTTCAGGAGCTGACTTGCGACAGGTTTTGAATAATTGAGCGAACCGCCCGTTTTCAGAACAATGTACTCACACATACGTTCAAACGCATGCCATACAGGAAGCACGCAGATTACCTTATCACCAGGAACGATGTTTATCCGGTCCGGAACTTCATCAAGCTGGGTAATGAAGTTTTTGTGCTCAAGCATGACGCCTTTTGGCTCGCCAGTTGTACCGGATGTAAAGATAATGCAGGCAAGATCAGTTATCTGACCTTTTTCAAGCTCATTCTCAACATACTCTGGATGTTCTTTCTGCCAGACTTCTCCGCTTGCCAGAATTTCCTCAAACTGATGTACTTTCACACCAAGGGATGCTGCCTTTTCTGCTGTTTCAGGCTTTATTGCGTCAAATGCTATAAGCGTTTCAAGTTTTGGAAGACCTTCTTTCTCCCCAAGGATTTTCTCAACCTGCGTATTGTTTTCTGCAATTACAATACGGCATTCTGCAGTATTCAGGATATAACGGATATCCGAAGGAGTTGCATCACATCCGCGGGGAACATCAATTGCTCCAAGCGACAGAAGTCCCAAATCTGCCTGCTGCCATTCATAGCGGTTATCTGAGATGATACCTACATGATCTCCCCGTTTAACACCAAGTTCAGCAAGACCGGCAGCGAAAGTCATAAACTTCAGGCACAGTTCGCGATACGTAATGAAAATGAAATTACCATCGCGGGTTTTCTTGTATCCCTGGGCTGGTGAATCAGGATATTTTTCTGCTGTTTCTTTAACTATTTTAGGAAGCGTATCTCTCAAGGGAAAACCTCACCTCTTACTTTATTCTATACTATGTTTCTATGCAATAGACTTTTCTTATGAACTTGAGTATCGTAAGTACGATGTCCACGAATTACAGCAAACTACAGGATGAACAACTCGACCGGATAAGGGCTCAGTCAGAAGCGGACGGGAAAAAACCTTCACTGCTGCTTCATGCCTGCTGTGCGCCGTGCAGTTCATACGTGCTGGAATTGCTTACTTCATATTTCGACATTTCCATTTATTACTATAATCCAAACATTTATCCTGAAGCAGAATATACCCGGCGCCTGACTGAACTTGAGGAATTCCTGGAAACTAACGAGCGGTCGTTTTCATTTAAAGCGGATGAGCAGAAAACTGATGTCAAAAAGCCGCTGTTTGCCTCACTGCCGGCGTTAATTCACACGGAATATGACCCGGAAGATTATTACGCGGCAACCAATGTCCGTACCGAAACGGAGCTCCAGACGGAAAGTGAACGCGGTGAACGGTGCCGCCGGTGTTACTACTTCCGCATGAAAAAAGCTTACGAGTATGCAGCTGCACATTCGTTCAATTATTTCA
>JAZUFS010000405.1:0-1583 GCA_045640805.1 Treponemataceae bacterium | reverse complement strand
TTCAGTCAAAGAGACTGAACATGCCATCGTTATGATCAAAGATTTCTTTCAGCTCGCACTTTCTACAGAGCTGAACCTTACCCGCGTTACCGCTCCTATGTTTGTTGAGCGGGGAACAGGCTTGAATGATGATTTGAATGGTGTTGAACGGGCAGTTGCCTTTCCTGTGAAGGACATGAACGACAAGACAATGGAGATTGTCCATTCGCTTGCAAAATGGAAGCGCGTGAAAATCACGGATATGGAACTGCCGCCAGATTTCGGCATCTATACTGATATGAATGCAATCCGCGCGGATGAAGAGCTGGATAACATTCACTCGCTGTACGTTGATCAGTGGGACTGGGAAAAAGTCATATCCGCTGAAGACCGCACCATCGACTACCTGAAAGATGTTGTCCGTAAGATTTTCCGCTGCCTGAAGCGCACTGAATTCTACATTTACGACAGATATCCGGCGATTACACCAATCCTGCCGGATGACATAACGTTTATCCATGCAGAAGACCTGCTTGCAAAGCATCCCGGAAAGACGGCAAAAGAAAGGGAAGACCTTGCTGCAAAGGAATACGGCGCCGTATTCATCATCGGTATCGGCGCAAAGATGCAGGACGGTACCCAGCATGACGGTCGCGCTCCTGACTACGACGACTGGATTACCGACACGGGTAACGGCCACCACGGACTTAACGGCGACCTGCTCGTATGGAACCCGATCCTGAAGCGCGCATTCGAACTTTCTTCAATGGGCATCCGCGTATCACCGGAGACACTGAAGGCACAGCTTGCCGATCGCGGTGCAGAAGAAAGGGCAAAACTCTACTTCCACAAGAGACTGCTTTCGGGCGGTCTGGCGCTTTCAATCGGCGGCGGTATCGGACAGTCGCGCCTGTGCATGTACTTCCTGAGGAAGGCACACATCGGCGAGACACAGGTCAGCACCTGGCCTGCCGACATGGTTGACCTGTGCAGCAAAAAGGGCATAAACTTGCTCTGATGAACTCAGGTACAGACAGGCATTTTGACTTCGCGGCAGGCTCACTGGAAAAGGCGCTCGATTCCTTCAAGGAAAAGGACATCCGCCAGTTCACGGTGTACGACCGCCAGCTTACTTCTTCAAAAGACAATCTCATCCGCTTCATGAAAGCAGCCGCGCACAAAACGCCGGATGTGCTGTTTGACATTCATCTGCCGCACACGGTCATTGACCGCCAGGTGGCAGAAACTGCCTCTGAACTGTACTGCTCGCTTTCAGTCGATGTTCCGTCAGACTGGCAGAACCAGCGTAAGCCGCTTGAGAAAAAGTGCGCGCTTCTTAATGACATGGGGCTTGTGTTCGGTTTCGATGCGGACTGTTCCGCTTTTGACAGCGAACTGTCCAGCGTAAAGAGTTTCCGTGAGCTTCTTGATTTCCTGACTCAACAGTATCCGAACCACATGTACTTCTCGCTTGAAGGCGTTAAGGCCGGCCCGCGCCTTTCAAGGCAGGACATTACGCTTCTGAAGAATCTTTCGTTTGCCTCAGATGCTTTCTATACCGAGGGCCGCGCCGTGCCGTGGTTCCTGACCGTGCTTCATCCGCT
>JAZUFS010000404.1:0-10328 GCA_045640805.1 Treponemataceae bacterium | reverse complement strand
CAGGTTGCGCATCCGGAATACAGGTCAGATACAGGTTCAATTGCATGGAACCTGAAACTTGATAAGAAAATTACGTACACACCGGGACAGTTCACCAACTGGTTTGCCCGTAACCTTACAAAAGGGGACATGTACTGGCATGCACAGGGCTTAAAGACAGACTTCTCAGGCTTTGTCGTATTCAATGGCGTTGAGTTTATTGTCACTCCTGAACGTTCTTACGGTAATTGTGAGAAATTCTGGGGAAGAAATCTTGCAAATCCATGGATATGGCTTTCAAGTAATCATCTGGTAAGTCAGATGAACGGACAGAATCTCAAAAACTCATCTGTAAGTGTAAGTCAGTGCTGCCCTGCAGGAATCGGAAAAAAACGGCGTGTAATGGTTTGCTTTATCCTTGAAGGAAAGAAGTACGAGTTTATCAGCAAGAAGAATGGTAAGAAAGATACGATAAACTACACGTTCTTTGATAACAGCGATAACCTGCATCTTTCAATGACTGCGACAAACAGGGAAAGCCTTATTGATATTGATATCTTCTGTCCTAAAGCAGATGCACTTTCAGTAATGCGCGAAAATCCTATGGGAATCCAGTGTTTCCAGAAACTGTGGAACTGCGGAAATGCCAACGGAAAGCTCAAGCTTTTCAAGAAAAACAAGAAAGCGCTTGAGATTCTGGAAGATGCAAAAATCTACAACTGCGGATTTGAGATTAACGAATAATCAGCCTTTATAACTCTTGTAAAACTGGGTCAGTGAGTGTGTCAGAGCTTTTTTCTGCTCTGCATCAAGCTGATTGAGCGTCTTTATTCCTGTCAGAAGCTGTGCCAGCTTGAAATTGTTGAAATCATACAATGTTGAGATGCCCATATTTGTGAGCACTTCAAAAATTGCCTCAATCAGTTTTTTGCGTTCTTCAGCACCTACATGTGTAAGCCAATCTCTGAAAGATTTATCAAGATGATCAGTTTTTGGAGTGTCTGAACTGTCGCGTATCAACTCTGTCGGGCCTACCTGCCAGGTAAAAGGGTCGTGTGACATGACGCCGTTTGTACTGCTTGATACGTAAATGAGCTCTTCCTGATGGTCAAACAATCTGCCTATTATGGATCCTGTCGGGATGAATGTTTTCATGCGGGGAACGAATGGCAGTGACCATTCTTTAGGAAACAGTTCTTCGTTGAATCCTGGCCCGTCATTACTCCATATGGTGCTTATGAGTTTCTGAGTCTTCTTGGGACTGTGGATTGCAGCATACTGTGCAATGTTACCGCCTTTTGAATGACCGCCAATCATGAGTTCTTTACGTCTGTCCCACCATGAAAGGTTATCCATAAGTTTTACAAGATACTTGACGCCGTGTGCCTGACCTGGAATCGGAGCCTTGTAAACCATGTTAAGGTCTTCCTTAAGCCCTGTCAGTGACGAATCGGTTCCACGGAAACATACATACGATCCACCTTTTTCGAAAATAAATGTGAGCGCACAGAACTGACAGTCCTCATCTGCCTTGAAAATATCTACATATCCGGTAAGGCGTACGTCCTGATACCGTTTTGAGGCGGCACATTCTGCAAGAAGATCATACAGCCGTTCATCTGGTACATGATGTTTGCTGAAATCTGCCTGCGCAACTTCTTTTATTGTCATTGATGTCGTGAAAACTTCAGGCAGTATGTCAGTGAAATTGATGTAGGTAAGCATGTTGAAAACAATGTTATCTACTTCATTGAAAGGGGAATCTTTGAAAGAAATGTCGCCGCGCCAGGTTACGTAATCAAAAATATCACTCATCAGTACGTATTCTCATCCATCTGGTTGAGAGTATCGCACATTGACTGAACTCTTGCAAGTTCGCGGTTTATTGTTTTTTCGTAATCAAGGGAACCCTGGTAAATGCGTTCGCGTTCGTCTTCCCATGCCTGCTGGTCTGTAATGAACAGAAAGTTGAACTTCTTCTGATTGGCAAGTTCAGCCCAGTTTTTAGCTTCGTTCCAGTAGGCGATTCCCATTTCATAACATGATTTAGCCTGTTCAAGATCTTCAAGGAACTGATCTTTCAGTGGAGCATCATAAAAGTACACCTGCTGCTTGTCATAAATGCGTCCCAATCTGAGATGCTGTTCAGCAAGTTTAAGATTTACATGCATATTAAAGAGATAGCGGTATTTTTCCCACTCGTCTTCAGTTGTGATTTTTGCAAGTGCATAACGCGGATTGCAGAAATCTGCTGCGACAGCGCGTTCAAGCCAGTAAATGTTTTCAATTATGTTTTCAGGATACTGCTGGTAATGCTGGTGAAAAAGCTTGTAGTACTCTTCTTTGTAGTTGACTATGTATGAAAACACCTGAGAGCATGACATTCCCAGAAATAAAAGGATGAGGAGGACACGTCTGATAATGCTGTTGTGTTTTCTTGAAGAATGCATTTTCACTCTTAGAATATCGGCAGAGGAGAAAAGAAATTAAGTGTTAAGTCGGATATGATTACAGTCCGTAGGTTTCTTTGAGCGTATTCCAGATTATCTCGTGAACTTCATTCGGAGACTGTTCTGCGTCAATTTCGACAATTTTCATGCCGTCGTATTCGGGAGCTTTAAACCGGGCGATTGTCTTTTCATATTCTGCTTCAGTCTTGGTCAGAAAATCGACTTTTTCATAAATTTCAGTGACACCGCGTCCCTGAATACGTGCAAGTGAAGTTTCTGGCTTGATTCTGAAGAAAAACAGAATACGCGGAAGAGGGAATGTACTGTTAAGAAGCCGCGGAAGTTCTTCTCCGCAGGTTGCAGTCTGGTAGGCGAGGCTTGAAAACAGGTATCTGTCTGAGAAGCACAGAATTCCCTGACTGTCCTTTTCTACGATACCATTCTTACCGTAAAGATGCTCATTTCTGTCAGCTGCAAAGAGGAATGCAGCCGTACCCGGATGTACAGGAACTGCACCGGAAAGAATCCGGCGGAGGAATTTGCCTGTCTCACTTGATTCGACCGGTTCTGCCGTAAAAAAAGCACGGTTTTCGGGGAGCTTTTCCTGCAGTTTTTTGAGCTGGGTTGAAGTGCCTGCTCCATCTATGCCTTCAAGTACGATAAAGTTCTGTAAAATCACAATAAAACCTCGTTTTTAGTATACACAAACATTGGTGATTTCATCAATTCATGCCGAAAATCTATAAGTAAGAGTATACATGAAAAACCGGGTCCTCTCTGCAGCTTTAAAAAGCACTGCCATAGTCCTCATGCTGCTTTCAGCATTTGCTATAGCTTTCCCTTTGATGCGTTTCATCAACGGAAAACTGTACGAGCTGGAAAACTATGCCCTGACACAATTAGAGGAAAAAACAGGTCTTTCAATCTCTTACGATTCTCTTTCTCCTGCAATCCTTACCGGTCTTCATCTGAAAGGCATAGATATCACAGACTGTGAAACTGACACAATACTCTTACACACGGACTCAGTTAAAATCAGCTATAAACTATGGCCGCTCATTCATGGAAACATTACCGATTCAATAGGCGGTGTAACGGTTTCCGGACTTGAGTTTACATTCAATGACCAGAGGAACATGAAGGTAGTGGAACGACTGGTAACGCTTGTCGAAAGCATGATTGATCCGGACAAAGAAAGCAGCGGGTTTATCATGCCATTCCCGGTAACACTTGATTCATGTTCTTTCTCTGTGGAATTCCGCGGCATGTCAGGCCGTCTGGAACTAGATTCAATATCACTTGCTAGCAGTTCAAGAGCTCCATATACAACCAGCATTGAAACCAAGGGAAATCTGTCGTTTATCCCGGATGATACTCTTACACACATTATTCCAAAGCTGACGACAGATCTTAAAATTCAGGCCACGCTCACACCGGATCTGAATGGTACCTTAGGTAAGTTGGAGTTGAAGAAGGCTGATGGAGGCGCCTTCTCGTTCAACGATGTTGAGTTTACCGCCGGATTGGAAGGTAAACAGTTGTCGCTTTCAGTATTTACACCAGACGCTCCGTATGGGGTGGAAGCATGGTGGAATATGGAAACAGGAGCGGTTCACGCAGAATTGAATGTGGAAGATTTTGACCCGTTCACCGTTGTTTCCCTCAAGAAGCAGCGGGACCTCGTAAAAAAAATCAGCGGTTCACGTATTGACGGAAGATTCTCTGTTGACGGTTTCCTTCCTGAAGAAGGGGAGATGCCTGAAATCGCTTACGATGTTGACGGTGCCGTATATCTGCCGCCGGGCATTCTCGCGGATGAACTTGATGTCACGATAGCAGCTCAGGGAGACCTTTCTCATGTCAGTGTATCTGACCTTGAAGTAATCACTGAGTCGTTCAGTTTAAGCTACTATGGCGAAGCTGACATTGAACAGATGAACCTGTCGGGTTACCTGAAACTCGGTCACTATGTGCTCCCTTCCGGCAAACTGCTTGAAGGTGAGTTCTACATCGACAGTCTGACTCATGGCTTCTCTGCATTCTCGCCGCAGGTCATGCTCGGCGATGCTCCGCTGACGGCGGTGCAGCTTGAATGTATTCCCGGCACGGGATCGATGGACATCAGTTTCGAAGCCTACGACTATTTTCATCAGGAAGCAGATGCTCCCGGACACATTCAGCTCGATGGCAGTCTGCTGTACGGTGATGAGCGTTTCTTACAGGCAAGTCTGCTCCTTGAAAGTATGTACGCGGACAATCTGCTGCGGTATGCATCTAATGCACTGCCACCGGATATACGCATTGACCCGTCGCTTACAGACAAAGTCTCACCGTACATTCTTTCGTGTGAAGGATATGGTTCTACGGACTTCGATACCTTCTCGTTCAATGTCCCGTATGCAGTTGTTGCCAACACCACAAAAGACGGTGAAATGCTCCTTCTGTCCATGGACGGCAATGAAACGAACGCCCAGATATCTCAACTTGAACTGCTCTACGGCGGACAGCAACTGTCGGCAACCGTCAATGCCGACGCAAACGAAGACTACTCGCAGATTTTCTTCTCGACAGATTTTACATTCAATGAAATGCCGTACTCACTTTCCGGTGTGTACGATGCAGGAAATGAAATTGTCGTGAACGGAGACTACGACTTTGAACTGCGGTCCGACCTTCATGTAAAAAATGAAATCCTGTGTTCTCTGTACGTTGATACAATTCCTGTCAAGATAAAGGATTACCTTGTATCATTGTCGCTGGATACAGAAATTGACTTTACAAGTCTTGAACAATTCTGGGTAACACTCAACAGATTTGAAGTTACTGAAAGTTCAGGTAAATTCCGTGTTGAACCACGTATTGAATTGACCGGTTTTGCCGACAGATACGGTCTTATGCTTGAAACACTGGACTACGGTGACAGCGTTTCAATCCTTACGGGTGACGGCTCAATCTCCTGGAACATGACTAAAGAGGCATTCGATAATCTTGCGGTAAACATTCAGCTTGAAAACCCTATCAGCAGCGAACAGGTTCTTGTCGACCTTTCATGTTTTGCTCCGGAATCAATTCCATTCAGCCAGAAAGACCTGTTCAAGGAATTGTATGTCTCGGGTTCTGCCGACGTGAACTCATTCTTCATGTCACACTTCCTTGAACATCAGTACCAGGAAGACACGGTAACCGTTCATGCAACAGTTCTGGGCCAGCTGAGCAATCCGTTCGTGTCACTCGATGCAAGCAACGTCCATCTTCATGTTAACGGTTTCCCGCTTGCAGCTTCCGCAAGCCTCATGCTTGACGACAAGATTCTTTCGGGAACAGGGCTCAACTGTACATTCCAGAATTTCAAGGCGCAGGATTTCGGTTTTGAGCTGTCCCTTGATGAAATGAAAGGAAACGGTACTGGTATTTTCTCAGTTGATATGCAGGAACTGTTCAGGGGAACGTCTCCGGTACATTTCTCATTCGCACTTGATGAAACAGAAGAAGGTGTGACGAAAATTGACCTTAAGAAGGCCGGATATGATGCAAGCCTCGTGTTTGAGGATATCCAGTCAAATTATGACGCCGTAATAAAAGACTACGAAATTGCGGTCCGTCATGATGAGGGTATGTATTACCTGACTGCCGGTACTACGGGTGGCATTTCTGGTTTCCTGCTTGATTCCGGAGAATTCTATCTGTCGGCGCTTGCAGATTTCCCGATGACCTTTACTGCAGACGGAAGCATCAGGGAAACAAACCTTGATGTCCAGATGGCTGATATTCATGGAAATCTGTCTGTCCTGAAACCGATATTCACCGAACAGTTCTCGATTGATGAAGGTGAATTCACGGGTAATCTGCATCTTGGCGGAACAATTACCGACCCTGATTTCAACGGAAGCCTTACGGTACAAAATATGGTACTCCTTATGCCGGATTATATCGTCGAACCGATGGTAGCCCAGACGGCAATACTGACGGCAGACGATTCAACCTTTGAGGCTAAGAATGTTTTGTTCGACGTTGGAAAAGGGCAGGCTCTTGCGGACCTTACGATCGAGATGGACCGCTGGAACCTCGCATCAATTGATGTGTCCGTAAAATCAACGAATAACACATTGATTCCGGCACGCTTCAACATTGAGTTTGCTGACTGTACTGCTGATGCTGACGTTAACCTGAATGTAAATATGACCGGAAAAGATATTTCAATTACAGGTGCGGTCAATGCATATAACGGTCTGGTAGAACTTCATACTGGTGGCGGTGAGGTACCGGAAGCAGTGGATACCGGTGGACGTGTGTACATCGACCTGAACCTGTCAGTAAGCCAGAAAGCCGAACTGTACTATCCTGACAAGGATAATCCTCTCATCCGCGGACTTGTAACGACACAATCTCCTGTTCGTCTTGTCATGGATTCAGATACTGCAGATGTCAGCGTGAAGGGTACGCTTATCCTTCGTGGCGGTGAAATACTCTATTTGAACAGGAACTTCTATCTGCGCGAAGGTTCTCTTGAACTTGATGAAAGCGGCGGTGATTTTGACCCACGTATTTCATTCCGTGCAGAAATAAGGGAACGTGATGCAGAAGGAGAGCTTGTGAAGATCAGTCTGTCAGCAGACAGGCAGAAACTCAGCCAGCTGTCACCTGTATTGAGTTCGGAACCGTCAAAGACAGAAGACGAAATACGCATGATGCTTGGCGCTGCCCTTATTGCGGAATCCGGTTCAACTCCGGGTGAAGTACTCGCGACCGTGGCTGCCAGCGGATTTGACTTCCTTCTGCAGAACAGTCTGTTCCGCCAGCTTGAAAACCAATTGCGTGATTTGTTACATTTTGATATATTTTCTTTTAGAACTCCCTTTATTCAGCAGGCCTTACTGTCTGCCATGAATAATTCGGAAGAACCGACAAGTCTTGGTAACTTTTTTGACAACACAACTGTTTATATTGGTAAATACATAGGTAATACCATTTACCTTGATGCGATGCTGCGCTTCGTCTATCAGGAGAACAACAGTGGTGGAGGATTAACTTCAAGGCTTGCATTCCAGCCGGAAGTGGGTCTTGAACTTCCGTCGCCATTCGCCACGATACGATGGAGTATAGCGCCGGATATAACGTCAGCGAAAAATTTGTGGGTTCCCTATACCTCAATAAGTTTGTCCTGGAGTTTTAAGTTTTAGTTCTAAGGGGATTTATTTACATGCATTTTAAAAAGGTCATTGCAACCGTCCTGTTGCTTCTGAGCTTTACCGCACTTACTTTTGCCCAGTCAGATGGCTGGTATTACGGAAAGCCTATTAAATTCATTTCATTCAAAGGACTTTCTGCGGTTTCAGCAACTGACATTGTTACGTATACAGATCCATATCTTGATAAGCCTTTTGATGATGAAATCTATCTTGATATCCTCAATACCGTCTATTCACTTGAATATTTTGAAGACATTTCTGCAGAAGTAAAACCTGCAGATGCTGACGGTCTTACCCTTAACCTTGAATTTACCGTCATTGAATATCCTGTCATAAAGGATGTCGTGTTTAAGGGAAATGCCAAGATCCGTAACTCAGAACTGAAAGAAACACTCACCGTTGAAAAGGGTGATGTTTATATAGAAAGAAAGGTTTCTGTAAACGAGCGCAAGATACGTGACGTGTACCTCGAAAAAGGATATACGGAAGTACGTGTATCTTCGACTGTTGAAGAAACTGAAAAGGGAATGATCATTACCTTTGATATTAATGAAGGAAGCTCAAGCGTCATTTCTCTCATTCAGTTTGAAGGAAACATAATCTTTGCAGAAAAGACACTTAAGAAACAGTGTACCCTGAAAGAGGCTTCACTTTTCCAGAAAGGCGCCTTCAAGGAATCAACTCTTGAGCTGGACAGACAGAACATCCTTCTGTATTACCACAACCGCGGATACATCGACGCTGATATCACGGACATCAGACGTGAGGCAACCTACAATCCTGAAAAGGACCAGAATGACCTTGTAATTACATTCGTCATTGAAGAAGGTGACCAGTATCTGTATGACGGCATTACATTTGAAGGCAACCAGATATTTGATACCGAAAAACTTGCATCACTGATAACCCTTAATCCCGGCGATGTGTTCAACAAGACTAAGTTTGAAGAAAGCCTCGAAGCTGTATTCAATCTGTATCTTGAAAACGGATACATTTCAAACGGATTTGATTATCAGTTGAGTCAGGATAAGGATAACGACACGATTTCATGCACCATGATGATTGTGGAACGCGATCGTGGCCATATTGAAAAGATTACCCTGAAAGGAAATACAAAGACTAAAGATTCTGTCGTAATGCGTGAACTCGGCATTGAGACAGGTGATATATATTCAAAGACAGCCATCCAGAACGGATTGCTCAATCTGTATAATACCCAGTATTTCAGTGCAATCGAACCGGACTTCGTACAGGGTTCTGAAATGAACCTTATCGACATGACGCTCAACGTAGAAGAGGCACAGACTGCTTCAATCGAATTTGGCGTTACATTCACCGGTATAACGAATGTCCGCGATCTTCCTGTATCCGCATTCATCAATCTTTCCGACACCAACTTCAAGGGTACAGGTAAGACCTTGTCCACAAAACTGACGCTTTCATCAACTGAGCAGTCTCTTTCTCTCGGTTATGATGACTCATGGTTTATGGACAAGCCGATGACCATATCTTTGAGTGTCTATGCATCAAATGCCACAAAGAATTGTCTGCAGGCAATGTATCTTCTGTCAGGAACTGATGAAGAGCATTATTACATGGATTACAATGAAGTAACACTCGGCGCATCCGGTGCGCTCGGAAAGAGATGGACACCACGTTTTGCCACGATAACGCTGACAGGCGGCCTTTCTACTGACTTCATCAGAAACCATTATGATGCAACGCTCTTCACTCCTGTAGATGATGTTGTCCGTGAAAACCTCGACAGCTGGGGTGTAAAGAACAGCTTATGGACAAGCGTTTCATTTGATAATCGTGATATTTACTATGATCCTTCAAGGGGCTGGTTCTTCAGCGAGAAAGTATCACTCATTGGTGTAATCCCGGGTCTTGAAACTGAGTATTACATACAGTCTGATACAAAGGCAGAAATCTACAAGACACTCTGTGACGTGCCTGTTTCTGATGTTTTCAACTTAAAGCTCATATTTGCCGGCTACACTGGTCTGTCATTCCTTGAGGAAACAAAGCAGAATTCCGTCAGTCAGCAGAATCTTCTGTACATTGACGGTATGTTCAACGGCCGTGGATGGAACAGCCTGTTCGGACTCCGTGGAAAAGCTCTGTGGTCAAGTTATGCTGAAATCCGTGTACCTCTTGTGACAAATATTTTCTCTGTTGATTTCTTCTTTGATGCTGTTGCTGTCAAGAACTCTTTAAGTGATATGTTTACAAATCTGAAAGTTGAAGATTTCTATTTCAGCTACGGACCCGGAATGCGGTTTACAATTCCACAGTTCCCACTCCGTCTGCTGCTTGCAAATACATTCCAGATAAAAAACGGAAAGGCTGAATATACCAGTAAATGGCAGTTCACCCTTTCATTTAACCTGCCAAACCGCTAAGGAAGTTAGTATATGAAAAAGATTTTTGTTGTTTTACTTGTTCTTTCTGTATGTATGGTAATGCCGGTCTTCTCTCAGACAGCGCTCACAAAGTTCGGTGTCATTGATACATCACGTGTATATAATGCTTATTTCAGAAACTCTACTGGTGCAAGAAATTATGAGCAGAAGAAGACTGATTTCCAGGCAGAAGTTGACCGCATGACAGAGGAGCTCAAGACATTACAGACACAGAAACTTGAGCTTGAGGCAGCAGGTGATGTTGATGGCGCCGCTTCTGTTGAGGCAACAATCAAGACAAAGAC
>JAZUFS010000403.1:0-2741 GCA_045640805.1 Treponemataceae bacterium | reverse complement strand
GCTTTCCTTGTTTCTGAATATTTCTTTTATTCTTGTTCTCTTCATTTTAAATCTCCGTTCTGTAATTATTCACCCGCAGGCCGGGCCACTCGCAACTCACCGATGCGCTGCCTGCTTAATGCTCATCGGGCGGAGATTAGCGTTGCTGAACCATTTACGCAAATACATGTTCATCACGTTCCTTTATTACAAATGTTGTCAATGATGTTCGCAATTCACCGTGCTACCTGCTCATTATAGAAGTATCGCTCCGTGTCATGCGTACACATTTCTATCGCCGTATAATATCACTTTTCACGCATAATTGCAAGCAGAATGGTCCATTCTGTTTGTCCATGGTAATCTGCAAATTGTCGTCTTGTTCGAACGTATGTTCTGTTCGGCGCCGCCCGAATTTGTGCCTTTGCAAATTCGGGCTGGTTTCCCGGCTACCCTTCCATTTCCCGTCTGCTTCAGTTCATCAGTTATTCCTCTTGCGCTTCCTTAAAACTAATGTCAACAGTGCTGCTATTACGACTGCTGCCCCGCCGAAAACATAGATATGTGCATCGGACGAAACAAAATCTGAAAGCCCGCTTTCAATAGGACTCTCTTTAAGTACTTCTCCACACTCGGTACAATAAGTTTCTTCAATACCCTTCCTGAAGAAAGCTGCTTCTTCTTTAACTCTTGTCGCCTCTGTATGATTAAGTCTGGCGATTATGTCAGTACTGCACTCACCGCAGTTCTGACATTCACTTGTTTCACTTCCTTCATGTGAGCATGTGGCTCCGACCGTTTCTACTATCTGCCACAAATGGTCGAGCTTTTCTGTTGTTTCCTCATAATCTTCACCGCACTGATCACAGTGATACTTTATGCACCCTTCGTTCTCACATGATGCTTCGATGATTTCCGTCACCTGCCAGTCATGACCTAACGGATCAGTATTGTCCGAAAAAGTGTCTCCACACCTGTCGCATGTACTGATTGTATAACCACCTGATGTACAGGTGGCTTCTTCGGAATCCGTTATAACTAACAGATGACCAAGCAGTGGGAGGACATCACTTATTACATCCCCGCACTCACATACATATTCAACCTGGCCTTCTGTCTCGCAGCCGGGCTCAAGAATGATGTTAGGTACATATTCATGAGTATGTCCGTCTGTCGAATTTTCCCTGCTGAGTTCTTCTGCTTTATCAGTCGGGTTATACTCAGGTTCCGGCGTAGGTGTAGGAACATTCTGTGTCTTCCCGGGCTGCGTCTCAAGCGTGATGCCGGGGCGGTTCTCCTTCAGCCAGTCGGAATACCACTTGTCGTAGTCAATGACAAGGCTGTTGATAAGCTCCCAGTTGCCGGAAGTGCCTTCATATGTTTTCAGCCATTCCCCGTACCATTCACTGTATGCGGAATTTTTCAGTGCAGGAGATCCGATTTCGGCAAGATATTCCAGAACAGCTTCGCTCGGCTCTCCATCCAGAGGCCAGCCCGTATCTTCTTTCCAATATCCCCATCCTATTGTCGGAAGCAAAGTTGTATTTACACATATGGCATTGAATTTTATAAACTCATTTCTTGACATGCTTTTTATGAAACTGTACTGTTCTTCGGTTACAATCATTATCATGTTGCCAATTAACTGCCTATTCACACTGTCGTCCGTGTAATACTCGCCATTGCTTTTTTTATACATTAGCCTGCCATATTTTATAGAGGCTTTTGTACCGATTTCCTCAAAACTGTCAAGATCATATTTGCATGTAGCAGGCGTATAAGAATTAGGTGTAAAAACTCCACAGGCTCGTGCTACGGCATAAACTTCATAATCTGACACTCTGTAATCTGTCGGGAACCTTGTAGTTCCATCCAACCAGGTAACTCCCCATGCAGAAGGTTCTGCGCTTGCCATTTCTGTGATGTAGTATGTGTTCTTCATAGCTTCGAGATCCCATTTCTCAAAAGGTGCTACATAGTCATCTTTCCAATAACCGTTCTTCTGAGCATACTTGAGAACTGCCTTTTTTGAGAACAGTTCGTCTGCTATTGACCAATCATCTTGAACTCCACAGAGTCTTATTGCTGTAATGTACTGGAACCAATCACTGTATTCCGGATAATTAGTAAGTATTTCGGGAACAAGATTTCCATAAACGAAATCATTGTAATTATCAAGAATGAACCACATTTCCCTTGCCGCCTTTTCACCGGCAGACTCATTTTCTGATACAGGCCAGTCCAGAATTGTAACATTACTAATATATCCCATATCCTCATGCGTAACGGGTACTGTATGGATAAAGGTGGTCAGAACGCATGTAAGTGTAAGGATTGCGCTCAGGAACTTCTTAAATCTGTTTTTCTTCATCGTAATATCATCTCCTTTTTCTTCGGTGAATGTTCAAACAGTTTCTATACTTATATTATAGCATCAATTGTTATGAGCGGACACCGAAGAAACTTCCCTTTTTTTATTTTCGCACACAGTCGGGACAGGGATATGCCCCATGTGCCGCACACTCATCCATTGTTCCTTTAAATACCAGAACTCCGGTGTGGGTGCATCCTTCTTTGTGGTAATAGTAATAGCTGTTGGTTCCGTCAGATTCGAGAAGCACGGTGTATGTCGTCTGATCCTGAAGGTCTGCTGCGACCATCGAATAGACTGCCACATTTTCACCTGAGGTTGCCTTTAATGTACCGCCCTGGTACAGCGTGACTACACACGGGCCTGTAATCGAACGGAGCGTTGATGTCTC
>JAZUFS010000402.1:0-7045 GCA_045640805.1 Treponemataceae bacterium | reverse complement strand
CGTTCGGCGCCCCGCTCCCGCCCGCAGTGTATACGTGTACGAATATGCGGTATGGCGTAATTGCCGGAATGAGAAACATGCGGGGTTGCGGGCGTTTGGGAATACCATGAAATGGCTTTCGGATAAACATCAGGTAATGTGTGTGTATGGATACGGGCGTAGCGAGCAAGCATGCGTGCCCCCGAGAGCCTGTCTCTGTCCACACCTATGGCATTCATCATTATCCGAAAATCATTTTCAGCAGCGCCCGCATCTTCTTTCCATTTGCTCCGAGCACGATCGCTTCCGTGAGCCGGTACGGCACCATCCCTTCTGACTGACACGTGATGCAGTCAATCGTTCCGTCGGATGCCGTTTCAAGCACCATCTGCACGGCAGGATCGTCGGGACTGCATCCCGGATTCATCTTGAGTGCCTCTTTGCGTGCAATCTTCAGCATGAGTCTTGCCAGCGGTGAGTACGGCGCCATCTGGCCGAGCGAACTCCAGACCGTGAACTCGCCGGGAACCGGGTCATGCCATACAGGCAGCGGCGCCGTGTATTTTTCGTAGAGTGCGGCGAACTGCGTTTCAGGTATGTCGAGTGGCTTTCCTCCGCGTTCAAAGTATGCGCTCAGCGACTCCCTGTCATCACGACGGTACTCTTTTCCCGTGACGGTGACTGATGCAGTTGCACGCACGTCGGCAATGCTTGCTGCTGCCTGAATTTCATATAATCCCGACGGCATTATGAACGCCGCGGATTCTTCGTCGTAGAGCGAGAAACTGCGTTCGTTGAGCGTCACGCTGACTGATTTGCTTTCCCCCGGCTCAAGATGCACTTTCGTAAATGCGCGGAGTTCACGGTTTGCCCTGAGGTACGTGCACTCAGGATTTTTCACGTAGAACTGGACGATTTCATCACCGGCAACCGTGCCGTCATTTCTGACGGTGAGCGTGACGGTGAGTGGCCCACCGGCGTATGCTGACGCGCAGGTAAGGTCACTGTAGCTGAATGTCGTGTAGGAAAGACCGAACCCGAACGGCCATGCAACGGGAATTCCGAACGTGTCGTAGTAGCGGTATCCGGCGAAAATGCTTTCGCGGTACTGTACGATGCGGGAGTCTGTCGCAAATGTATCGTGACAGGGCGTGTCCTTGACAGAGAACGGCCATGTTTCAGGAAGTTTGCCGGAAGGATTTGCCTTGCCGGATACGAGGTTTGCAATTGCTTCAGCAGTTGCCTGTCCTGAAAGATACATCAGGAGGATGGCGCGCGCCCTGCCGGTGAAGGGGAGGGTGACAGGAGCGCCAGAAAGACAGATGACGATGATGTTCTTGTGGACGGCATAGAGTTCATCAAACAGGGCAACCTGCTCCGGCGGGATGTTCATGTCTTTGCGGTCAAAGCCTTCGCCTTCAATGGTATCAGTCAATCCGCAGAAAAAGAGGAGCGGAGTATCTTCGGACAGATGGCTTTCTTTCAGGACCATGGCGTTATCGACGGTGTGCACGGTGTATCCGGCAGATTTGAGCGCCTCGAGTGCATTCGTCCTGACGGTCATGTTGATATGGCTTGAGCCGCCGCCCTGAACATGCATGTTTTCCGCAAGAGAGCCCGCGACGATGATCTGTTTTCCCGAAGGGATGGGCAGAATGCCGTCGTTTTTGAGCAGTACTCCACATCCTTCTGCAAGTTTTACTGCTGTTTTATGGTGGAAAGCGAGCATATCCTCTGGCAATGTGAATGACTTGCTGTCAGATTCTTTCTTTGCGACTTGACCATACTTTTCAGAAAGCAGCCGGATGCGCCGTGCTGCCGTGTCGAGCACATCCTGCGGGATTGCTTTTGACTCCAGGGCCTTTTTCAGCAGTCTGGTGTGGTATCCGTGGCTGTCGGGCATCTCCAGGTCCATGCCTGCTGCGATACATGCTGCAAGGTCAGTGCATGCGCCCCAGTCAGACATGACAACGCCGTCGTATCCCCACTCCTTCCTGAGAATATCCGTGAGCAGGTGACTGTTTTCGCAGGCATATTTTCCGTTGAGCTTATTGTACGAGGCCATGATTGTGGCCGGATTGCTTTCTTTTACGGCAATCTCAAACGCGGTGAGATATATTTCGCGCAGTGCACGTTCGTCAATGCAGCTGTCGCTTGTCATGCGGAATTTTTCCTGGCTGTTTCCTGCAAAGTGCTTGAGGCTCGTGCCAATACCTTCTTCCTGCATTGAGCTGATGAATGATGCGGCGAGTTTTCCTGCCAGATACGGGTCTTCAGAAAAATACTCGAAGTTGCGTCCGCAGAGGGGTGAGCGCTTGATGTTTGTGCCCGGCCCCAGTACGACAGAAACGCCTGCCGCCTTTGCTTCTTCGGCTATTGCTTTTGCGGATGTACGGACAGCTTCTGTGTCCCAGCTTGCGGCAAGGGCGCATGAAAGCGGGAAACAGGTCGCGGGGACGCTGTCATTGCATTCGGATGAATCCTGCGGCTGCATGCGGAGACCGTGCGGACCGTCAGATACGCGGAGTGCGGTGAGTTTGCCGCCGCAGCTTGATGTGTGCCAGAGCCCGTCGCCGGTAACCAGGCGGAGCTCGTCGTCAAGAGTAAGTTCGTCAGACATGACTTTATTCTATGTCACATTCGGCATTCGTGCAAATATTGCAATTCGGGCGGGAGCGAGGGGCAGGCGCCCCCCTTTGCGGATTGCACTAAAAGATTGGGGCGGGGTATAATGGCGGAGTGAGTTGTGAGGTTATCCGCGCTTCGGTGCTGGGGTACTGCATGGGCGTTCGTCGTGCGGTGTTTGTTGCGGCGAAGTGCCTTGAAACATATGAGAATAATGCCGTGTACTCGTTCGGTCCGCTCATCCATAACAGGAGTGCGCTTGCTGTGCTGGAAGAGAAGGGACTTCGTCTGCTGGAACGTGTGGATGACATTGATGCCGCGGAACAGACTCCGGTCGTCATTATCCGGGCGCATGGAATTCCGCCTGAAACGCGCGATGCATTGGAAATGAAGGGGTGCATCATTGAGGATGCGACGTGTCCGCGCGTGCTTGCAAATCAGAAGAAGGCTGCATCTTACGCGGCAAAGGGCTACACGGTAATTATTGCGGGCGACAGGAATCACGGCGAAGTGACAGGGCTTGCCGGCTGTGTCCGCCATGCCGCAGATGCTGCCGCCGGAGTGGATGAACGCCGGTCAGGTACTGAGGGAAACTGTCTGCTTGTTGAAAGTGCCTCTGACGCGGAAGCGCTTGATGTTTTGGCATGCGGCCCGGACGTCGTGCTCATAAGCCAGACGACAATCAGCCCGTCAGAATATGCCGCCATCGCGGATGTGCTTAAACGCCGCATCCCGCATCTGGAAGTGCTCGACACGGTATGTCCCGCAACCCAGGAACGCCAGGCTGCACTTGATGCACTGTGCGGGCGCGCTGATGGCATCCTCGTCATCGGCGGCAGGAACAGCGCCAATACACAGCGTCTTTTCACCTCCGCACAGAAAAAATGCGCGCACGTCGCCCATATTGAATCCGCCGACGATATCCCCGCCGAATTCTATGCGCTGAAGTCAGTCGGTATCACCGCAGGAGCTTCCACCCCCGATTTCGTCATAGACGCAGTAGAAGCGCGCCTGACTGCACACGCGAAGTAGATGCAGTTTTGTAAAGAAAATCATGTAATTAATCTGTGAGTACGGCACGGGTCGTAGGGGGCAGACGGGCATGCCAAGCCTCGGCCCCGAGCGTGGCGAAGCCATGCGAGTGAGATACCTTAGCGCCGCCAGCGAGCAGGCCCGCCTGCCCCCGAAAGGCCCGTGCCGTACTCACGCCATGAAATAAATGTGATTTGTCTGTAAAAAAAGCTGCAATGTACGCCGTGTTTTCAGGCGTGGTGCTCGTGGTCGTGGTGGCTGCAGTTCGCTTCTGACGAGTAGGCGAGCGTTCCCTCCAGCAGTGCCTTTACTGCCGCGTCCGTACTTCCCGTAACTCCGCCGTAAATGGCAATCCCTGCTGCATCAAGCGCTGCTTTTGCGCCGCCGCCAATGCCGCCGCAGATAAGTCCGGTGACACCAAGGTCTTTCAGGAAATCAGCGAGCGCTTCATGTCCCGTTCCGTTCGTGGAAATTACTTTCGAGTCTTTTATTTCTTTGCCGTCGATATCGTAAATCTTGAACTGTTCAGTGTGTCCGAAATGCTGGAACACAAGACCGAACTCGTAGGTGGCTGCAATTTTCATCATCGTTCTCCATGCTTCTTTTTCTTTTCAATATACAGATTATCATCTGCCTTGGAAAGCAAGACATGCAGGTCAGTATTGTTTTCGTCAAAGAGTATCGGGCCAAGGCTTATTGACAGCGTAATCGGTAATCCGGCTTCTTTTGAGAAACGTTCGTTCATGGAAAGCAGGCGTTTACGCAATGCGGGTATGCCCTGCGGTTTCATGCCGGGAGCAACGATACCGAACTCATCTCCCGAAAGACGGCCGACAAGGTCAGAATCGCGGAAGAGCGTGGTGAGCACTTTTGCCTCAGTAACAATCGCCAGGTCACCTATGTCGTGTCCGTATGTGTCGTTTATTGTTTTCAAGCCGTCAAGGTCGCAGAAAAAAACGACGCCCGTCGTTCCTGCCGCAATTGAAAGGTCGATGAGCTGCTGTCCGTTGTCGAAGAAACCGCGCCGGTTAAGGATCTGCGTGAGCTCATCCGTCTTTGACTGTATGGTCAGCGCATTGTTTCTTGAAATGAGGTTCTGCCGCAAGTCCCTGTCGCGCTGGAATTCAATTGAATGAATAAGAATGTTTGTCAGAATTTTCAGGTTAATAGACAGGACGGTATTGTCCTGATGGTCTGTCCTGCACAACAGATAGCCGTAGTTTGTTTCGTGCATGGCCATTGGCTGCAGGAAAAACTTACCTGCAGGCGCAATATCATATTCTTCAGGTACAAGATGTTCATGCGGATTGAAGCAAATTGCGTCCTTATCAATGGCAGAAAAACGTACTCCTTCATCTTTGTTTGCATACAGGATGAGATGAGCTTCATCAGTAAGGAAAAAGTCTTCGTATTTTTCGCAGTGAACGGGGTTATCATACAGGCATACGAATAAATCCGTGATTCTGGTGATATGCATTGTCATTTTCAGGGTCTTTTTTACAAGCTCGTTGAACGGAATGTGGTTGTTCATTATATCCATGAGGTTGTTGATGGCCTGATTCTGTTCAAGTTTGTCAGAAAGAACCCTGTATGTCTGGCCACTTCCGCGTGTGTCAGCAGGATGATACACATTGTGCGCGTCAATAAATGCTGTCGTGTCATTATCTGTCGGAATGCATCCGCATGACTGACGGTAGACGGGCTGCGACTGGATTATGGCAATTTCATCGACATGCTGGCCGTTCAGGTAACGGTATGCCATTTCTGCTGCTTTTGAGCCGGAGCCCTGAATTGACTGATTTATTGATGAGAGTGTCGGCTTTGTAAGGACAGCAAACTGGTCATCATCAAAACCGACAACGACAATATCATTAGGGCAGCTGAGCTTGAACTCATTCATGGCAAGCAGTGTGCCGCCTGCCATAAAATCGTTTGCACACAGTATGGCATCGAAAGGAAGATTATTTTTGTCTTTAAGGACTTCAAGCATTATGTCGCGGGCTGTTCCCGGGGTAAAGTCTCCCTTGTACACAATATCCGGATTGAAAATAATGCCGTTCTTTACGAGTGCCGCCTTGTAGGCTTGAAGTCTGTCATCTGAATCAGGAGAATCTATAAGGCCGGCAGAGAAGAAAGCGATCCGCTTTTTGCCGTGTTTCTGAACAAGATGGGTAACCATTTCTTCATAGGCAGAATTGCACAGCGTATGGGTGAAATGTGATTTTTCAAGATTGAGTGGTGTTGCTACGGAGAAAATGGGTTTGCCTTTGAAAATAGAAAGTGCGTGGGATAACTCTTCGAGCTTCATGGAGCCCAGAAATGTATTTGTTATGACGATTACAGCGTCTATCTGGTCGCTTTCCAGAACATCAAGCGCGGTCCAGTATTGAAATTCAAAACCGTTCTCTGTTTTCCGGGGATTGCAGATTGTGGAGACAATGAAACGGACATCATCTTTATCACTGAAGAAGTCTTCAATGCCCTGCAAAACTGAGAAGTTGTAATTTGTTGTAAGTTCTTTGACCAGTACGGCGATGTTTTTCATGCAGGTTCAGTATATTCCTGATTTTATCGATATGAAATAAAAAAAATATCCTATAAGGTGAAAAATTCACATTATGAACGGATGTCCTTAATCTGCGTTTTCCCGCGGATTATTTTCCTGAGCATGAAGATTGAGGCGACCGAAAGGATAATCTCGGCGACTGCCTGTGAATAGCCCATGCCGTACAGCGGATAGAGATGGTTGAGCAGCAGGATTGCAGGAATCTCCAGGACAATTTTGCGCAGGATGGCAAAAATGAGCGAGTAGGAGCCTTTGCCGTCAGCCTGGAAAACGGCGACAGCGCAGAAAACGATTGCCAGAAACGGAATGCCGAGTGCCATTGCGCGAAGCAGGATGGAACCGTGCGCAACAATTTCTGCATCTGTCATGAACATGCGGATAAGGTTGCTTGAGAAGATGAAGAAGACGGCGGCAAGGGTAATCGTAATTCCCACGGTCAGTTTCAGGATGAACATTATGGCGTCTTTCATGCGTTTTCTGTCGCCACTTGCGTAGTTGTAGCTGATGAGCGGCATGACACCCTGTGCGGCCCCCATGGAGAAGTAAAGCGGCATCATGTTTATTTTGTGTGATATGCCCATGGCGCTTACGGCGGCGGCTCCGAACCCTGCTGTCAGATTGTTCAGGATGAGCGTACCTGTCACATTCAGCAGGTTCTGAATTGAAGCAGGCACACCGACGCTGAACACTTCGCGGGCAATATCTTTACGCAGGGTGAACTGCCGCGGATTTAATGAAACGCACGTTGTCTTTCTGTGGATGAAGATGTAGACAAGCAGATAGAGCGTTGCGGCGCAGTTTGAAAGAAACGTTGCTAGACCCGCACCGGCAGCTCCCATGTTC
>JAZUFS010000401.1:0-18382 GCA_045640805.1 Treponemataceae bacterium | reverse complement strand
CTACATGCCCTTTACGCCCAATAATTCCGAACAACGCTCGCAACTTACGTGTTACCGCGGCTGCTGGCACGTAATTAGCCGTTGCTTATTCAAGCACTACCGTCACCATATGGTCATTTCCTTCCATACTTATTCGTCATGCTTAAAAGGATTTTACAACCTTCCGGCCTTCATCATCCACGCGGCGTCGCTCCGTCAGACTTTCGTCCATTGCGGAATATTCTTAGCTGCTGCCTCCCGTAGGAGTCTGGGCCGTATCTCAGTCCCAATGTGTCCGTTCACCCTCTTAGGCCGGATAACTATCGTCGCCTTGGTGGGCCGTTACCTCACCAACAAGCTAATAGTACGCGGGCTTTTCCTTCAGTGAAGCCGGAGCTCCTTTCCTTCCGCCACTCTGACCTGCGGAAGCTTATTCGGTATTATCCGGTATTTCTACCGGCTATCCCCAACCAAAGGGTACGTCATCCACGTGTTACTCACCAGTCTGCCACTCTAGGGAAAGTGCAAGCACCTTCCTTGCCGTTCGACTTGCATGCTTAAGACGCGCCGCCAGCGTTCGTTCTGAGCCAGGATCAAACTCTCCATCATTTATTCATAAACCCCGAAGGGTAAATGATCATGTTAAGTTTTCCTAAGCTTCTACTTAAGGAATTGCCGCTTCTTCATGAAAAGAAGCGACGGTTGTCAGTTTCCTGACGATTTAACTCCTGTCACGTACAGTTCAAAAACCGTACTATTGAACCTCACTGCACGTTCATACTTTTCAGTATGTCGTTCTTTCTTTCCTTCCCTTATTAACCGTGTTATAGAACCCTTGAATCCCGGCCTTCCAGCCTTCGTTCAGGTGCTTGCCGTTAGTGGCGAGCGAATAGAAACATATCACATTTCCATTCTTTGTGTCAAGAGACGATTTCAAGATTTTTCAAAATTATTGAAAAAAGTTTTTGGCAGCTGCGAAATACGCAACTGTTTTCGTTTCTTTTCTAATCACTTCAAAACTTCGCGTCAACCGCTCTGTTCGTCGGTGAGAACGAATATATCATAACATTTGATTTTTAGTCAACAACTTTCAGCTTTTTTTAAGCATTTTTTTGTAACTTTTTTCAAATGTTTATTGTTTATCCCTTTTCAGCTGTGAATTACGCTTGTCAATTTCCTTGTTGAGGTAGGTAATCTCGTTTATCCAATTCTGAATTACTTCATCATTTGTGGAAACAAGCTTATCCGCATCTTCTGAAAGCATTTCATAGACACGCAGTCCAAGCTGCTGAAGAGCCTGCTGTATCTTAGCTTCAAGCTGTTTCACTTCAATAAGAGTCATGCTCTTATCGCCTAAATCCTGTACTTTAGCACCGGCAGTCTTTACAGCTTCTTTAGAAACCTCTACTCCCTTATCAAGGTAAGCCTTCATTTTCTCCAGAAAATCGTTCATATCCTCACTCCTGCTGCCTAAAAAATACTACTTTTTTCTCTTTAAGGCAATCAATGTGAGGTCATCATACTGAGGATCTTCAAAGACTTCGGTATAGTACATATACTCCGGTAGCTGCGGATGTGGCTTACGGTGCGAGCAGTACTTGTTATACTGCTTGAAATGCTCATTCAGGAACGCATCGACCTTACAGTCGACCTGTACCCTGTCGAGCTCACCAGCGCCCGGTTTTTTGTACATACGGAAGATTTTTTCAACCGATACAAGTGCCATAATGACAGCCTCCGCAGACGGCTCAAGATTCGTGAAATCAAATTCAAACAGCTCATTTTCTTCCGGTGCGTGATACTTTTTCAAGACATATTTCTGCTGGTGGAAAACAGCTTCAATAATTGCATTTACACGTTCCGGAGTCATTTCCTCGCTTTCTTCACCGACAGTATGGGTTTCATGTGTATCCCCTTCTTTGAGGCCTGGCATTGAACACAGGATATTCTCGTACTTTTCATTACGGAACATACGTTTTGCTTCTTCGATACCGTCAGTATACATAAAGAGTACGTCACCCGGCTTGAGCCTGATTATGTATTCCTGGAACCCGCCCTTCATGTCAATCATGAATGAGGGGAATACGCCGGCTGCAGCAGTTTCTGGCATAACAATCGTCTTTTTCTTACCGCTTGCAGCTTCATATATATGCAGCAGGTTATCACCGGCATTACAGCAGTGAAGTTCACCGTTTTCAGCATTGTACAGGCAGAGGGTGAAGGCGGCAAAACGTCCCTTGAAACCACGTGATTCAATGAGGTCGTTTATCTGGGAAACGATGCCGTTAAGATTCCAGCCGTTTTTCTTGAAAGACCAGTCACGGAAATAATTCAGGAACAGCGTCGCAACTTCAACCATGATGAGTGCGGCAGGAACTCCCTTTCCGGAAACGTCGCACTTGATGATTGCGTAGTGTCTGTCATCAAGTTTCAGGTAGTCGAAGTAGTCACCGGAAACGCCCTTTGCACCCTCGTAGTAACCGAAGAATTGAGCACGGTCGTCTTCCATCTTTCCGGTAGTAAGTTTGCGTCCGCGTTGATCTGCTTCAAGCGGGATGAACATTTTCTGGAGATCTTTACCCATGGTCAGGTCTTTCGCGGCCGCAGCAGCTTTCACAAGTCCATGAGCCATGTCGTTGACCGTATCACCGAGAAGTCCGATTTCGTCACGGGCACGTATCTTAATATCCTTGCCCTCAAGTTCTTCTTTATCTTCAGTATCACGGATCATGGCAACGTGGGCCGCCAGTTTCTTTACAGGGCGGATGATGACGGACGCGAGAATGAGCGAACCGAAGAGACTGATGATGATTGCTGCTATGGCGACGACGCCAGCTACTTTTATGATGTTCTCCTTTTCTGCATCAAGCTGCTGGAGTAAGGAGTCTGTATGAACTTCAATGACGACGACGGCGCGGACGAAGTTCTGTTCAGAGCCCTGACGGTACAAAACAGGTTTATAGAAGATATATGACGTATTTTCCCTGTCAAATGAGGTGTCATTGTAGGATGGATATGAGCCGGCGCCCTTCTCTGCCAGGGAGGTAAGTTCAGAAGTGATTTTCTGGGTAAGCTGGCTGGTGATTGACTGAATTTCTTCAAGTCTGGCAACAGATGCATCATCCGTCTTGAGGGCGAGCGATACACCTTCAGCGTTCAGTTCCGCAATTCCGGAGGCCATATCGGCAACTGTTCCGACTGCCTCATCATTCAAGGCAGAACAAAGTTCCGTTATTGACGTTACGCGCTCATCGGTGATGCGGGATTGGCCGTACGCCAACGTTTCCGTGTCAATTGCGGAAAGAATGTCTTCGCGGTTTGTCGCCCACACGAAATCCATGCCGGTAGATTCGCCATCACCGGAAAGACCGACAATGGTGACACTGTCTGTTTCGGCGACAGCGGATGACTGCTGAGGAAGGAAGCTCAGCTCAAGGACGTTCTGTGACGGGAGATATGCCTTTACACCCGAGGAGATGCTTTCGAGAAGAACTTCAACACGCTGACGCAGACCCTTAGCAAGGGTCTCTTCCTGATTCTGGAGCATGATGTACCCCAGAGGGACGGATACGAGTAATACGACGATAAGGCACAGGCTTGCGGTAAAGCCTAAAAGCTTGTATTTCAAGCTTATGCCCCGATGCTTCATGGCATCTAGCTGGTGTTTCTTTTCGAGAGGCATATAATCTCCTTCAATAAGAGCTCGAACTTCTTTCTGTATGATGACGCCATCCTTTGCAGTCGAAACAAGACCTCTGGCAGAAATCCAGAGACCTCCTGCAAGGAAGACGATTATGAACACTATAAGCAGATCAGCGGCGTTTATTGAGAACAGGCTCGTACTGATGAGGCGTTCCCATACCGGCGAATACTTGTGCGAGTAGTCGCCCATCTTTACGGTACCGAATTCCTTCGTCGTAAGAAGTGCTGACGATGACCAGTACACGCCGCGCTTTGAATGGTTGAGGCCGATTCTGTATTTTCCCTCTTCCATGTCAGAAACGGTTATGCCGTTTATGCGCCTGTCAGAGGTTATCGTGTAGTCCCCGTCTTCAAGACGCAGCACTCTTTCCGGAGTGCCGGTCGTTGAGCGGGAAATGTATATTTCTGTAATGAGTCCCTCTTCCTGGAAGCCGCGTCCTATGATGGAGAGCGAATACGTGCCAAAGTCGTCGACGGAAGAATCTACAGACGTAATTGTCGTATATGGAATGAATTTATTCATGGCGAGCAGTATCGTCGTGCTTTCGCCAATATTGCCGACGCCATCTATTGCGGCGACACTGAACGCGTAGATACCGTTGTCGCGGTTATTGTAACCGGCAGATTTTCCTTTTGTGAGGATGCGTGATGCAGGCTTTACCGGAGTACGGGTCAGACGCAGGTTGCCTTCTTCGTCGCGGAGTCCCGGCAGAACGGAAATGTATTCAAGATTGTAGGTATAACCCGCAACATCATCGTCATCAGGGGCAAGCCAGCTTATGTTGAACGTATTTGACGTCAGGAAACCGCGGGAGTCCTGTGACGGCATGTTGATGACAGGCTTTCCTGGCGGCGTCGTATCACGTGTAAAGACGAGCGTTGTCGGGTATGACCAGTTGCCGGCATAGTCCATGGCACGAACTTTCAGATACCAGTCACCGTCCTGGGTGGCATTGACTGAAAGCGAAGTCTCATTCGAGAGTTTCATGAACTCAAGCGGCGGCAGATCATTTGCGTCCTGAGACCAACTGTATGAGTAGCCTGCTATACCGGAAGAATCGGACGGGAGGGAAATCTGGACGCCTACCCTTGACGCGGCGGAACGTTTGCCGGCAGTAAAAGTCCTGGCGATGATGTTCGGCGAAGATACGGTCATATCCGGAGAAAGACGCACGATTGAACCTGAACCGCCCGACTGATTCTGCTGCCAGACGAAATGCAGATAGCCGTCTGCAGTTACGACAGGAAGTGCCTGCGTTGCGTTGATTTTGTTTGAGCTCATGGCAGAATCAGACCAGAGCATGCCGTTTTTCTGTGCAAAATAGAGCGTACTGACACCGCGGCGCATATCGTACCATGAAGCACATAATCCACCGTCCAGATTGAACAGCACAGGCTGACTCGCGTTAACGTTTGCCGGGGAAATCTGTTCTACATTTGAGAGCTTTTTACCATCAAGAGACAGTTCGCCGACGTATATCTGCGAGTTTTCTGACGCGTAATTCGTACGTTCCCACGCCAGATAGAGCTTACCGTCATCTGCATAGCACAGATTTGCCCTCTGATTATTATAGCTTGAGAACACCTGCCCCTGAACAGCATCTTCTGTTACACAGACGGGGGCTGTCCATCCGCCTGCGGTCTTTTTTGTAGCATACAGCTGATACGACAGATGTGATGCCATGGTGTACGACCCCTGGAACACAACCATATCGCCGTCAGGAAGTGACACAAGATACGGCAGGAACGGGTTTGTTACCTGCTCCGACGGCGTAAATGACTGGAACGGAGTCCAGTCACGGCCGTTACGTGACGTGGCGTACATCAGTTTGAAGGAGTCATCTTTTCCTTCTGTAGCAAAGAGATAAAAATCATTATTACTGTTACAGAAAATGCGTGGAGCAAAAAGCTCTGCATCATTCTGGGTAAGTTTCGTTTCGGTAAAAGTATTTCCCTTGTCATTTGATGAATAGACGGAAATTGTGTGCGAGTCAGACAGGACAGTAACGACAATCTTATTCACGGAACTGATTGCTGCGGTATACAGGTTCGGGACATTGCCTTCATAGGTGAAAGGTCCTGCAAAGCGGGAAAGGTGCCTCCATGTACCATTGATGCCGGCGGCACTGTTTCCCTTTTCATAATACTGTGCAGAAAGCCATATTTTTCCGGATTTATCTGATGTTGCCTCAACTTCTTCCCAGAAAATGACTGAACCGGCATATTTTGTCGTTACGACCGTCGGAAAACGGCTGTCTTTCGTTGTTATGGTAAGCGGTGATTCCCAGTAATAATCAGTCTGCGCAGCAAGCGGATAAGCAACGACTGCGAAAATGAGCAAGAAGACAAGGCTGAGGAACTTTTGTGTGTGGGAACGGAACCTTCGCATGCTAATCACAATAATGAATCAACCTTCTTCTTGAGGTCAAGGATTTTCGAGCTTTTTTTGTTCTGCGGATCCTGCATCAGCTGGGCGACAAGAACTGACGCCTGCAGCGTATTGCCTTTCTGCAGCTCCTGGATTGCACGCTGATACAGTGCTTCTGCTTCAGCCGTCAGAACGGTTGTTCCCGTACCGCCGAGGGCTGTATTGATTCTGTCCTTCAGAATCTGGGCAGTTTCGTTATCCGAGTTTTTCTCAAGTGCCTGATTTACCTTTGTCAGCGCACTGTTAAGTACAATTTCATTCCTGCTGTCTGAATCGAACAGTTTCTGGGCTTCTGCCGTCAGTTTCTCTGATTCACGTATGGCAGTCGTATCCGGTGGAAGGACACGGATTCCAAGGGCAAGTTCTACTTTATAGATGAAATCTGCCAGTCCAGGATACTTCGGATTTATTTCCTGCAGGTCAAGAAGGTCCGTGTACACTGTCTGGCGTTTTGACACATCGAGATAATCCGTCTTTGCCGTATCAACCTTACGGGCGAAATATTCCTGGAATGCCGCCGGATCCGTAAGCTGGTCTATGCGTAATGTGAGAAGGCTCGCTTCCTGATTGAGCGGATACACAAGCTGTACCTCGCGCAGTTTCTGGCGCGCCTGGCTAAGCAGGTCTTCGGCAGCAGCACGGTCTGACTTCAGGAGCGTCTGTGCCCTGTTATAGTACTGATTTGCCGTATTTAAAAGCTGGCTCATCTCCGGGTACAGCGGCGCCGTAACAGGAATTGTACGTCCCGTCTTGATGGAAAGTGCCATACCGACAAGTGACATGAGTGAGACGATTTCTGGGTCATCTTCTACGTTCGTCGTCTCCCAGCGGTTCTGTGCCTGTACAAGCAGATTTTCCGCCCGCTCAAAGTCACTCTGGTAGTAGGCATTCTTCGCCTGTGTCTTTAACTGACGGACCTCACGGACGACGACTTCATTTTCTGCACGCAGAATTTCATCACCAAGTTCAAGCAGCAGTTCATCTGAACGGCGTCTGAGCTCTTCCGACTCCTGATACAGCAGGGCTTCATTGTATTTTGTACGTGATTTCTGAAGATTATCACGCGCAGTCTCAAAGTTTTCCGACCTGAGTGCAGCCCTGGCCTGAGAGGTACGGAGTTCAGCCTCATTTTCCGCACGTTTTGAAAGTGTGACACGTTCTTCTGCAAGAGTGACAAGCTCCGGGACACTGTTCCTCATGCCATCAAGTTTTGACAGACAGAGTGAAATGCCAAAAAGCTGATTGCTCACATCAACAGAAGACTGGCCGAGAGTCACAGCCGTGCCTTCAATTGCAGCATAATCATTTTCAAGGCGGATGAGCGCATCCTGCATGACAGGAATAAGTTCTGACGGATATGATTTCACGTCAGGATCAAGCGAACGGTTCACCATGATTTCAGCATTATCCCACAACGCCAGGTAATCATCTGCTATTGTCTGATCGCCGGAAAGCAGCGTATCAGCGAGGGAAAGCCAGAGGGACGCATCATTTTCGCGGGCAGCATCTGCCGTACGCTGACACAGATCCGCAAGTACATTTTCGCCGTCAAGCCATGCATTGTCTGTCAGAGAATGAACTGACGGAGACAGTCTGTAGTCCTGCGCCAACGCCGCGGAATCTTCTTCAATGGAACCGAATGAGGAAGCTACACGTATCTGCTCATCCACAGAAAATGTATATCCGGATGAAATTGCCGACGCCATGTCTTCCGGGAAAGAAAGCCGCTCTTCTTCACCGAGTGCGTCTGCATAGCGGATGCACAGTTCAACCTGCGCGGCAAAACCTTCCGTAAGACGTTCCGCCGCGTCAACATTGTCCTGAAGCGTTCCCGTGCTGACAGCAGTTTCTGCCCTGGCGTCTGTTTCGGGAAGTTCTTTCATTCCGTCAAAATCTGCAAGGACACTTATTGTTCCGGTGACTTCGTTCATGCGCGACTGAATGGAACGCTGTTCTGCGGGGACTTTTTCGGGAGAAAGGTCCGGGAAAACGTCACACAATGCGTAGAAGTTCGTCTTCAACAGTGCAAGAAACTCAGGTTCAAGCTCGTCGAAAAGAGAATTCCAGTGAGTATCGAGTGCCGCGAGCATACCTGAATCGGGAGTTGAGGTGCGGCCGAGTATGAAACGATAGGCGAACGGCAGGAAAGAAGCTTCTGTCAGGTCAGGATCCTGCTGCCTCAGCAGGTCGAACTGGTCACGTATGTACCAGCCGCCTTCTGCAATGCTGTTTCTGATATCCGCGAATTCTTTCATGCAGGAATTGAAGCTGCCAAAAGATGCATTGATTGCGGCAAGATTGCCGGACGAAACGGCTGCACGGTATACCGCAAACGTATCCTGTACGCGTGCATACAGTTCGTCATAGCGGACGATGTCACCGCGGATGGTGTCAAGGACAGCATCTACGGTGGTGACAAGTTCTTCCGTGTAGCCGGATTCGTGGAAACTGTCGTAATACAGGGCAAATCCCTGTTCGTTTGTATCGAGGGACGCGGAATACTGCCCCGCACGAGTTTCTTCGGCGCCCTGCACTATCAGCCGTTCAAACTGCGCCCTGAAATAAGTGAACTGCGCGGCGGCCTTTGCCTGTGCAATGAAATTCCTTGTTGCAGCCGACGGATTTTTCTCCATCGACTCAAGCTGGGCAATGATGGCGAGTTTCTTCTCATCATTTTCAGGCTCATTCATCAAAACCTGAAGCAGCTCATCCGCAAGTTCCATGTACTCGTTGCGCGCATCGAAAATTGAGTGGATGCGGACTTCCGTGTTATCAAAGGCTTCAGGGTTTTCACCAAGATATGAAGTGATCGATTCAAGCGCGCCGTTATACTCTCCCTTGGTGATGAGGTCATCGACATTGCGCAGGTTTTCATCCTTCTTTCCTGCTGCACAGAGGATGCACGGGAACATGGTGAGAAAAGTAATACATGTCAGAAAGATACGCCTGTTAATTTCCAACCCCGAAAAAAAGAGATTTTTCCTTAACTATTATCGGATTTTCCATTCGATATATAGAGAAAAAAAGCCCCGTTTGCTGTATACTATATCACGTGAGAAGCAAGCATTCAGAAGCCCTACTGCTCAATAATACCATTTTGGCCCGTCATACGCCATTACGACGCGCAATTTCTCTTGTTTTCATCATCCTGATGCAGGCCTCACTTGCTTTCTGTCTTGAGTGGTCAGATTATGCGGCTTCTGTTGCAGAGGCATTCAGTTCACTGACAGATGATAATTCCGGAAGCACTTCATTCCGGTCGCTGTACATTCCGTCAGGCGGCCGCGCGGAATCAATGGGCACGGCATTCACTGCCCTTTCAAACGACATCGGCTTTTTTGAATACAATGCAGCCGCAAGTTCCACCATGGATGTAACACAGTTCGGCGTCTTCCACAATTCATGGATTGCAGATTCTGCGCTGGAAACCGTTGCGTGGACAAAACGCCAGAAAAACTTCGGCTTCGGTACCCTGTTCAAATGCTTTTACGTGCCATTCACCGAATATGACCTTTTTGGCGATCGTGTAACTTCAGGATACTATTCTGAATCGACAGCACTTCTGAACGTGTCGTACAATTTCCTGGCAAATTACGGCTTCAAGGGAATCGCGACCGGACTGAACATCAAGGGCGCGTACAGAAGCATGCCAGATTACAGCGACGATGCCACGGGACAGGTTATCGCGGGGTCAGGTCTTGCCCAGTCCGCAGTTGCCGTCATGGCAGATATTGGCATTCAGATGCGCTTCAACTTCCTGAAGTTCTTCCAGTCACGTACACCGAACTTCTATGTCGGTCTGTCATTTACAAACGCCGGTGTTTCGTACACGCACCTTGACACCAATCCGGTTCCGGACGATGCACTGCCATCCCGTTTTGCCGCGGGCATTGCATGGCAACTGCTGAAGCCGGTTTACCTGAGCCTTGAGTTCCAGCAGCCAGTCAATCTGCTCGACCTTTCATCCAGTGAACAGTGGTCGGCAGGAGCAGGACTGTATGTGCAGGTTGCAAGCCTGTTTGCCGTTGAAACAGGTTTCATGATAAAGAGCGGCTCGCCCCGTCTCAGTCTTGGCGCGGAATTTGACGTACTCGATTACAAAATGAACGTGAATTACACGCTCGACATGACAAGTTCCAAAAACCCGATGAACCACATCAGTGTTTCTGCAAAACTGAACCTCGGCGATGAGGGACGGCAGAAACTGCAGGATGAAATTGACAAACTGTATATTGAAGGGCTGAAACTGTACAAAGACGGCTATTTTGATGAAGCGGCGTACGTGTGGCGGCAGATAGTCATGATGGATAAATCATTCACGCCTGCAGTTGAAGCCCTTGAAGTTGCAGAAAAGGCAGCAAGCCTGCAGAAGCAGATTATCGACATCCAGAATCTTGACTGACAGGCTGCAGGTTTATTTCTTTGTACTGAATACGTGGTAGTTGATGTTCGGGAACAGCTGATGTTCCTTTTCCATGCGTGTGAGCCACTCTGTACTTATGCTGTTTGATCCCAGTGAATCATAAATCGTCGAGAATGCAGAAATACTTTCCTTGAAACGGAATTCCGCGTAATCAGGATTCATGTTGTCGTGAATCATTGCGGCCCAATCACCGGACTGGGCAAGAAGGACTTCCTTTGCAGCAAGATTCAGTGAACGTGCCTTAAGTCCCGTATCATCAGAGAAACGGGCTGCAAGGTCTATCATGCGGTCAGTTGCCTTACGGGAATAACGCAGCATCCAGGCATTTGAACTGTCGAGGAAGCCTTCACCGTAACCGTTCTCACCGGAAGCACTTGTAAACGGAGTAATCTGCTGAAGCTGGAACTGATTGTCCAGCAGGTCAGAACAGGTATTGAGCTCAATGTCATCCTGGGCGGCAATCTTACGGAAGACCTGCTCAAGCCACTGAATGCCTTCGTGCCAGCTGCCGCCGAAGAATGATGCGTCGAAACTGCAGACAACGGATACATCCTTTTCAGGACACAGACATGCAGCCTTATTAAGTTTGTCTGTCTGAGCGGCAATAAATGACTCTGCGTCTTTCTTCACCTGCTCATAGGCGGCATCCGTGTCATAGCAGGTTGCTTCTGCGGCATTCTGATTCCAGTAGCGGTAACCGGTCGGGACGCGTGCAGCACCTTCACGGAAATTCTCTGTCAGGTAGCTTTCTTCTGCCTCAAAACCGATATCCTTTTCCTGATTGCGGTACACACTGCTTGAGACCGCCTTATCCATATCATCCGCCTCGCGTGCGAAAACAGCAAGCGCGTTCTTGCAGCGCACCGGAGCGAAAATGCCGCAATCCGGCTTTGGTTCTGCAAACAGGAGTCCCTGCTTTTCAAGGATGGTATAGTTGAATCCGTATGAACGGATGATTTTCTCAAGGCCGGGAACATAAGCCATGTATGGCAGCCAGAAACCTTCAGGAGCAAGTCCGAAATACTGTTTGTGGATGCGCAGTCCCATTTCAATCTGAGCCTGAATTGCTTCAGGAATATCTGCATAGTGCGGGAAGAACGCATAGGTGGCTGCAGTAGCCATAAGTTCAATATACCCGTGTTTTGCGTAATACACGATTGAGGAAATGATATCCTGATTGTAGACTTCCTGGAAATCGCGCTTGTTTGCCTTATTCTGCTCAAGACACTGCTCTGCAAGTTTCTTTTCTGCACTGTTTTCAGGATAGCGTGCAACTTCAGCCTCGCCGAGTTTAATGAGGCTGTCGAGCCACTCAATGTACTGTTCCTGCACGACAGGATCAGAAAGCAGTGAGCAGAGGGTCGGTGTCATGACCATATTCACCTTGAAAGGAATGCCCTCTGCCTCAAGACTGGCAAACATATTCAGAAGCGGCAGATATGTATCTGAAATTGCTGAAAAAAGAATTGAATTCTTAGATACATTTTCGCCGTCCAGGTGGCGGATATAACTCTGATGAGCAATTATGTTCAAGACTAACGCTTTCTTTGGCATACTCTGCTCCGGATTACGAGAAAGATTGACGGTAATTTGTGTAATGAGACCGGATCAGTTCAGGAAATCCGGACAATTTCATTATCGGAGATACTTCCGCTTCCATGGCGGCAGTTCCCATCTCAAGTTCAGCACATCCTTTCTGCACGGTCAGCACACGTGATGATGCAAGCAGTTTTGCGGGCTGATTCTTGTATTCTGCACAAAGGTCAATGCGGAAGTAGCTTTCTGAATTAGGGATGAACACGTACTGGTCCCTGTCTGAAAGGCTTACTGAAACTTCGAATGATTCAGAAGGCTTTACGGCATCTGCTTCAGGGAAGAAAGAAACCTTGAGTTTGAGTGATGCAAAGTTTGATGAATGGGCAAGGCTTTCCCTGTCGGCGTCACGGATGTCCCAGTAGACATAGCACCAGACAGGATTCCGCAGCAGGGCGGTTAATGTCGTTTCATTGTATGTTGAAGGAAGTTCTGTCTGATCGGGCACTTCACCCGCTTCCTGCATTGTTTCAGGCTGTGACTCATTCACTTCCTCCGCAGCTTCAAGCAGTTCGCCAATAATAAAGCGTCTGTTAAGGTCTTCGGGAATATCAATTCCGTACTCGTCTGCAAGAGAAATGAGTTCCTGGTTCGAAAGCGTCTCAAGATAAGAACGCGTAATGCTCGTAGAATCCATAAACAGGGGTTATCATGAACAGAAACTGATATTTAGTCAATACTGTCAAAGCCGAGTGATTCCAGTGCCTGAGTCATGTGAGGTGGAAGGCCGGTCTCGAACGTCATGATTTCACCATTGACAGGAAGTGTCAGGCGGATGGCTGCCAGCGCCAGTTTCCTGACATGGAACTGCTTTTGTAAAAGCTTATTCAGCTTGAAATTGCCATACTTATCATCTGCAATAATAGGGAACCCGTTCTGTGCAAGATGAATGCGGATCTGATGCATGCGGCCGGTTCCAAGCGTCAGGTGAAGCAGCGAAAATTCAAGCCGGCCGTCTTTTGAAATAATTCCGGACGGAAGTGTTTCCGCGTCACAAACTGCTTCTGCGCGCTTTACAAGTTCATAACTGGTGCTCGCACTCTGTTCCCTGCCCCGCTTCGTAATGCTGTCGGTCAGCTGGCCTTTTTTTGATTTAGGACAGCCTGCTGCTATGGCGGCGTATTCCTTCCTGACATTGTGCTGCTGTAAAAGAGAGATGTATTTTGAGGCAGCCGGTGCAGTCTTTGCCACGACGAGAAGCCCCGAAGTCTCTTTGTCCAGACGGTGCACAAGATGCACGGGATACCCGAGCTGCTCAGGCAGTACCCTGTCAACGGAATGTACGATCCCCTCGCCTCCCTGCACGGCAAGACCGCACGGCTTGTTCACTATGAGGATTTCATCATTTTCGTATATAACAGGGACGTTATTCATCCGAAAAAGTATAAAGAAACATTCAGAAGTGTACAAGGAGTCCTCATGCGTAACCTGTCAAAAAGAATCATCATCACAATCCTGTTCTTTGCAGTCATGGCCTGTCAGCTGTGTGCCGACATTCTCTACAATCCGACCTGGGAATACTGGATTGACCTGCCAGAAGGCTTTACGCTCGTCGACAAGCAGGATAACGACAGGTTCATGTTCCAGCATGAAGACCTTCCTGTTGATGTAGTGCTCGCCGCCTATCAGGAAGGACGCCACGCAGATGCTTACACAGCGCTTTCATCTTCACTGAAATCACTTGGCGCGGAATATGATATCGCGGAGACAGACTGGCGCAACACAGACTGTGCCGTCGGAAACTATGACTTTTACCTGGACGGCGAGCTGATGTCAGGCTGGGGTGTCGCGGCTGAACTGCCCGCTGGCGGCCACATCGTCGCGCTGAGCTGGTGTCCGGAAGCATATACCGCGGAATTGAACCAGTTCGTCATATCATGCACGGATGCACTGTGCATTGACCGGGGCAGCTGGTACGAGGCAGGGCCTGTAACCGCATTTGCTTTTCCGGCAGAAGGCAGGAAATCTTTCAGCACAGAAATTGACGGGAAAAAGATAAATTTCACGCTTGATGCATCTGACCTTGAGGCTGACCGGTTTGTCGTAGACCGCGAATATGCGGTTCTGTGCAGATATCAGTCATCTGAGCGCTGGGTAGAGGCATGGCAGCGTTATTACCGCCAGATTTACCGGAATGAGCACGGCCGCCTGAAGCAGGCAGCTTTTGCAATACGGAATGCACTTGGTGTAAAGAAAACCACCGACGAACTCGCCCAGACACTGCTTACCTGGACGCAGGGATTTTCATACGAGCGGAACCTCACATCATCAGACTACACGCCTGCAGTGGCAACCCTTCAGGGAGAAGGTTCCGACTGTGACGGAAGGGCCATGCTCCTTGCAATCCTGCTGCACCACATGGATGCAAAGACATGTATTTTCGTGTCACACGAATACAGTCACGCGGTATTCGGCATCCAGTCAAATGTGTCAGGGGCTAAGATTCAGATGAATGACGGGTGGTATACGCTCGGAGAAACAACAGCCCCAGTAAAACTGGGGCTGATAGCTGCAACAATGACCAAAACCGAAAACTGGATCGGCGTCCCGCTCTCGGTAATGGATGATTAGTCTTTTGTAAGAAGGTTGTAGGCGTCCATCGCGCTGTCTACTGAAAGAAGGGCATCGCGAAGGTCCTTGTTCTTAAGGCGGGCACTGAAGAATGACAGTGTCTGCAGGTAGTATGCATGCTGGTTGTAGGCAGCGGCAATCATGAACAGCAGGCGGACCGGCGTGTCGTCGATTGTCTGGAAATCAATGATGTCGCACTTGCTGATACCGACTGACATGACAAGGTCAGTTACTGAAGACAGGCGTACGTGCGGGATTGCAATGCCGCGGCCGATTGCCGTTGACATGAGTTCCTCGCGCTTCAGGATTTCAACGGTAAGTTCGCTTGAAACCTTTACCTGAGGTGCTGTACTTAAGTTATTTGCAAGTTCTACAAGAGCATCGTGCTTTGTTGAATGATTCAGGAATACAATGCGGTCAGGTGAAAGAATGTTCTTGACCTGAATCTGCTGTCCCGGTGGGATTGGCTTTGATCCGGCTGAAAGTCTGTCATTTACCCATTTTTCAATTTCTGATTTCTTAAACCGCCAGACAGTTCCGATTTTTCCAGAAGGAACATCACCTTTCTGAGCCCAGTCGTAAACGGTGCGTTCTGAAACGCGAAGGTATTTTGCAACCTCTTCGATTGTAAGGATATCGTCTTCCACAACTGTCTCCTATAAAATTATGGATATTGTATGAATATTTTGCATTGTTTGCGGTATTTTGTCAAGACTTGCAATACTTAGCCAATCCTTGCACAAAACTGAGCCGTTCATTCATTGACTATAGTTTTTACCTATTATATCATAACAGGTATGACATCAACGAAAAAGCAAGTAGTAATTGTAATATCCTGCATTCTCTTTGTAATACTATATCTCATTTTTGCCGTTTCACCGGCAGATCATTCACTTAAAATAACACCCGTGTGGACAGTCTCTGTCGACAAGGTAACTTCTTCAACAGACACGTCTGAGCCGATTCCGTTCAAGCTGGGACAGCGGCTCGGCTACTTCACCGCAGACGGTGACATCCTCATGACGGAAAGTTTTCCGTATATGGCGACAATCTCATCCACACAGTGGGCGACATACACACAGTCTGCACGCAACACACCGTTCTACAGCGCAGAAAATGCCGAGCTCGGAACCATTGGCCTGACGGGCTTCCCCTACTTCACAGATTCTGCCTCATTCCTGTTCCTGCCGGGCGGCATGGCTTTCTCACGGCTGAATGAAGACGGAACAGAGGCATGGAGCTACGAGTACACGGCTCCCATCACATCATTTACAGACTCGGATGCAGGCTGTACGACAGGATATGCAGACGGCCGCCTGATATTCTTCAACACGGAAGGCAAGATTGTCTTTTCGACAAAGCCCGGTGGCAGTGATTACGAGGTAATACTTGGCTCCGCAGTTTCTGACAGTGGCGAATGTACCGCCTGCATTTCGGGCCTTGACCGTCAGCGTTTCGTCCTCTACAGGACACAGGCAAATCAGACAAAGACGGTATTCCACGAGTACCTTGAAGGAAACCTCAGGGAACAGACATTTGTCAAATTCAGTGAAAGCAGGAACAGGGTGTTTGCAAATGAGAAGAACGGCCTGCTTATTGTGGATACTGAACTTCTGGAATCTACGCACATCCCGATTGAGGGTAAGATACTCGACATAAAGGAACTTGAGAACGCAAACCTGTTTGCAGTGCTTACAAGAAATGACGGGCAGTTTACCGTCTACCTTTTTGAAGGAGAATCTGCGCTGCTGGGTTCATTCAGCTTTGAGGCTTCTTTCGCGTGCATAAGCACTGATTCAGATTCACTGTATGTTGGAAGAGATACAGAAATTTCTAAACTGGAGATTTCAAAATGAAAAAAACTGCATGCTTCATCCTTTTTCTGATTACAGTGTTTTCACTGTCCGCATTTGAGTGGCCACAGCCGATTTCCGAAGAAACAAACAATTTCTCGCAGTATTTCGGGCAGTCACGCAACGAGGCATTCATCAATTCGCTCATTTTTGAAAACCCGGATACGATTACCGCCGCAGATGATGGCACGCACCTCATCACACTCGACGCAGGACTTGCCGATTTCGGATGGTTCCAGTCAACGCTGGGAAATGCCGTCATTCTTGAACATTCAAACAACATGATGACCGTGTACGGAAACCTTGAGGAAGTGTATACAGAAGGCGATGATGTCACGGTAAGCAAGGGCACGGAAATCGGCATAAGCGGATTTTCAGGCTGGCAGAAAGGAAAGAACTGTCTGGAATTCCAGGTCATTGACCGCGACAGGAACACCATTATCAATCCGTTTGTACTCATGTCACAGACGACTTTGAAACGTACCATGACAATCGTTAACCCCGCCGCATTCAACAGGCAGGAACAGAAAACTGCCATTGCAAACGGTGCACGTGTCCAGGCAGGCGTTTACAAGCTGTACATAGACAGACAGAAATCAGGCATGACATATCAGACGAGCGTTTCAATCAATGGTGCGCTTGTAGAAACCATCACGTACGACGTGCTCATTCAGGAAGAAAACAGACTGTGCTTTACGGGAAAAAGAAACAACGCAACATATTCCTACGAAGACATCTACCCGGATGAGAACAGGCAGCTCGTGGCAGAAGTCATCTTCTCGAAGGGCGTAAATACCGTCAGCATTGATGTAAGCGATATCTTCGGAAACACGAAAAACGCCACATACCGCGTCGAAGTGTATTAATGAAAAAGCCCGGCTCGCGTAAGCCAGGCTTTCTGAAAACAGATCCGCAGTTTTGCGGGCTTTTTTTTATTTTTCAGTAATCAGTGAGAAATAAATGGCGTAATCATTTTCTTTTAATTGCTCTACGCCGATTGAATCAGGGCCGTTCAAGTCATCAGCACATGGAGAATACACTCTGTGCCTGCCGAAAGCAAAGGCACCAAGTCCGCACTCCTCTCCCAGTTTTATAGCTTTTTTACTGTACGGCTCACCTTTTTCGGGTGTAGTAATTAAAATCTCAGAAAATGAACCCATCAACCATTGTCTGCCGGATACATCCTGTAAAACAGGCCAATTCATTGATGTTGAACCGTCTGCATTCGTCATCAGTACACGTATGGTATATTCTTCAGGATCAAATACCAAAATGATGGTTCCTTCGTGTGGAACATTGGCGTATTCTTCGCCCATGCCAAACAGTGTTTCCTTTTTGACAACCTTTCCATCAGCATATTCCGTACAGCAGAGTTCCAGGGAATAATACTCATCCGGGATTACATATTTGAATACGTATGCATTCTGCCCGGATAGCAGGGAGTACATATCGACACTGGAATCAATGACCTGTTCAAGATAGTTTCGGGGGCCTGTATCTTTTTCAGGAAGACAAAGCACCATAAGCAATGCGCACAGGGCAATTACGGCAACTGTAATGAAAACACCTGCTATCCGTTTCAGGCGTTTCTGTTTATTCTTGCTGTCTTCAGCCACCTGAATGATTGTGTCTTCTGCTTTTTTTCCAAGATTTTCAGAGCTGATATCCTCACCTGCAAGGAACTCGTTTACGGTTATGCCGAGAATTGAGCACAGTTCCTGATAGAGCGATACATCCGGCAGGCAGATGCCCCGTTCCCATTTTGACACAGACTTGTCGCTCATGTTTAGTTTTTCTGCCAGCTGAGTCTGGGTAAGAGCGAGTTGCTTTCTT
>JAZUFS010000400.1:0-6024 GCA_045640805.1 Treponemataceae bacterium | reverse complement strand
ACGACTGACACAGGACGTGAAGCTGAGTTCCTCATGCTCCAGTGTCTGCCATCCTTTATCCCGGATGCTGCTCCAAACAGTGTGTGGAAGGCGATGGTCAAGAATGCCAAGAAGCAGAAGCCCGGAAAAGTGTTTATATTTCCAGACGGAACACAGGGCACCATCCTTGAAAATCCCGCAGACGCAGGTACTGAGTTCCGCACTGTCCATTTTGACCGCACCATCGGTGAAGACTGGTTTGAGCGGAACGGCCACATCCCGCTGCCGCCGTATATCAAGCGTGAAGATACTGAAGAGGACAGCGAACGCTATCAGAACGTATATGCCAGAGAAGTTGGCAGCGCCGCGTGTCCTACTGCCGGACTCCATTTTACCGAGGACATGCTCGGCCGCCTTGCAGAAAAAGGTATCGACATAGCGTACGTCACCCTGCATGTCGGACTCGGAACATTCCTGCCTGTCCGCGCTGAAAATATAGAAGACCATAAGATGCACGAAGAATATTTCACGGTAAGTGAAGAAACTGCAGTGAAAGTGAATGCGGCAAAGAAAGAAGGACGTACTGTCCTCGCCGTAGGAACTACAAGTGTCCGTACCCTTGAATCCGCGTGGCTTGGCGGCTCTGTTGAAGAGGGCGGCTATCTGCCTGCAGGAGGGCACAGTACAAGCATCTTCATTTATCCGGGTTACAAGTTTAAATGCGTAGACCGCATGTTCACGAACTTCCATACTCCCGAATCCACACTCATGATGCTCGTAAGTGCATTCGCCGGACAGAAGAATATCATGACCGCCTACCAGACCGCAGTGCAGCAGAAATACCGCTTCTTCTCCTATGGCGACGCAATGCTCATCAAGTAGAAACTTCACGCGAAGCCTCGCCCCGAGCACACGCAGAGAATATGCTCTTATGTCAGTTGATTAAGTGAAGTCCGCAGCAGATTCAGGAACTGGTCTTTCTGCATGGGGCTTGAGACACGTATCATTTCTCCGTTCTGCAGCGATTTATCCATCAGATCATCCTTTGCTTCGTCGTACAATGCGCTTGCCTGTTCCGTCAACTGCTCTATGGCTTTATCTGAAATCGGCAGACGGCTTCCGATGAGTGTATTTTCAAGTTCACGACTTCTGATGACAATATTTGAACAGAAAGCAATGCGCAGGTCAGAAAGGACACCTTTCTGCGTTTTTGCAAGGAATGTGAATGTTGCACTGTCTTCTGTAAGTTCATGTTCCGGACCAAGACGCTTGAATACGGCTACTTCCCAATCTGCGAGTGGAACCCGGATTCGTGTCAGTATGCACTTATCCGGTACAAGGACAAATTTACTGAACGGAATATACTGCGCATCCGTCAGACTGTATATCTCAAGCTGTGCATCAAGCGCAAGAAGCGGGGAGTAGAGTGTGTGGTACATACCTCCTGCGCAGATGTTGCCTCCGATGGTGGCAAGATTGCGGACGAAAGGATTCGCCACGGTATCAATTGCGTCGTAAAGAACCTGCGGAATGCGTTTTCCGCCCAGTGCATGAATCTGTTCAAGCGTTACAGCAGTTCCGAACTCAGCATAATGTTCATGAAGATTAATCTGCTTGAATTCATGTATGTTCCTTATGACAAGACTTGATGCCGGCCACTGACTGACAGAAGTACATCCGCCAAGAATCGCCAGATTGGGAACCGTTTTCAGGTGAAAGAGAACGTCAGACAGATTATTTGCTATGTAAACAGTGTTTTTGTTACTTGCCATTCTTTTTTCCTGCCATACGTTTCTTATGGGCTGTTGCTGCTAACAATACGCTGTTTGCAAGGACTTCAGTCTCGCAGCACTTACACGGGAACTGTTTCATCACTTCAATAATGCTTTCTTTTGCAGGCCGCTGTTCGCCGCGAATCATGTCGTAAATTGCGAATATCTTTCCGGCGTCACAATATCCGCAAAGATGCACGCCGCACTGCCTGAATCCCGTTTCAATATCTTTCCAGGCAGTTGTTTTCTTGAAGGCATCGAGTGTCACGACAGAACATTCACGAATGGCAGCTGCTGTCAGAAGGCATGATGGCACGGGTTTATCGTCTACAAGAACAGTGCATGAACCGCAGCTGCCTGTATTACAGCCACATTTTACAGAGAAATTACCTGCATCGCGCAAAATATTGATGAGTTTTTCGTCCGGTTCTGAATCTATTACAATGTCATCGCCATTCAGGTTAAACGGAGTCTTCATTTTGCCTGTACCATCCTGTAAATACTGTCCGTATCAAGAGGCAGTCGTGTAACATGCTTGCCGACAGCCTGTGTTATTGCAGCTGCAAATGCTCCCGGAAGCAGATTCTGTACTATGTCACCGATTTCACGCGGATCTTCATCGCCTTCATCAAATTCAATGTAAATATTGTCAGCACTTAATTGCGTGTTCTTTACCAGATAGGTAAGGATGCGTTCAGTATTCTTTTTTATGGATATTTCTGCAGACTGTCTGTTCAGCAGTTTTCCAGAATGAATGGTATACCAGATGTTTTTCACATGTACCGTATAAAGGAGTGGATCCAATTCAAGCTCAACAACTGCAGCACCCCAGGCGAGACCGTAGAACGGTGTTCCTGAAAGTGTCTCATTATTCCACTCAAGATTACGTGGGCGTGTCAGTTTTTTCTTAGCAGTAATTGGAAGCGGCTGTCTGAATCGTGCACGCTGAATGCTCGTGCAGCATTTCTTGAGAAGCGGCATGAGTATGCTTATATCGCCTGTTAATGTATCTGGCAGAAGCTGGTCTTCAGTTCCATTATATGAGTCATCTATATGGATGACGTCTTTACTGCAGTCAAGAAGTGCAGCCGCCTGTTCTGTCCAGATGTCAGAAATGCTTGAGGACGGCATATGATGTGAAATAGTAACCTGACCTTCCTTATCCATGGTGACTGACATGGTCTGCTGCAGTGGATCAAACTGAGAGGCAAAGAACCCGCTTCCCTGGTAGGCGGTGGAAAGACCGATTCCACGAACAGGCAGAGACCACGTGGTGGTCTGTTTTTCAAGACGGATAAATGAGTACGATGCACGCCGTCTCTGATAATCACTCATTTTCTGTACGGTGTCTAATACCGGAAGCAGCACTTCTGTATCAAATGATAACGGGTAATTGTAACGCGGATGAGCTGCACGCGGGAAATAGTTGCGTAGTTTTACTTCCACCGGATTTAATCGTGTCGCGCGAGCGATTGCATCAAGCTGACTTTCAAGGGCAAAACATACAAGATTTTCAATGCCGTCAGAAAGACTTGCTGCAGGCGGCGTGTTACTCGCTATGGCAAATGCCTCAATGTGAAGATTCAGCGGCTTATAGGCACCCATCGCCGTGACGGTAAGTCTGTCTATTATCTCCTTGAGGAACGGTGCGTAACAGCCTGAATTGAACATGACCGTTATTGAAGCGGATGTGATTTCACCGTCATCATCAAAGCCGGTTTTGTGTGAGACAGTAATCGCATCTCCTGAATCAATATACAGTTCCTGCTCTTCGCGTGACAGCATGAGAAGTACCGGTTTTTCCACAATCCGTGAAGCAACAGCTGCCTGACAGGCAAGTACTGTGTTGTTCCATACTGCTCCCGTATTACTGTTCGATGAAATCGTCTTCTGAATGGTAATCTGTTCATCCTTGCAGTCGAGTACCTGTGACAGGTTTTTGCGGAGATGACTTATCCATTTGGTAGGCGTATATACGCGAACTTCATTTTTACGAGAACAATCTGCGTATGCACCATTCGGCTCTGAAAAATACTTCTCGGTATGTGTTACGTGATAGGTATATTCCTCGTGATGCGGGCATTTTTCATAGGTAGCATCAAAATCTCCGTAGGAAATGAGACGCTGGTTAAGTTTTTCCAGTCTTTCAGGTTCCTGAGATGGCAATGCTGTTACCGTAATTTTCTGAACGAGATTTTCAGTTTTCTGTCTGTCAGGGCCTACAAGAATGCCGACTGGCTGTCCGCGGTAAGAAATCTTATTATACGCAAGAAGAACAAATGAACTGTCGAGTGTGCTTATCCGGTTTTCGCCGGGAATATCTTTTGCCGTAATGATTTTATAATCATGTGGCAGTTCATCCATGAGGACCGACTGAAGTATTCCGTTTTCAAAAGGGCTTCTTATGAGACAGGCGTACATCAAATCCGTTTCCTGTGATGCAGGACGGATATCGCTGTAAAACGCAGAGAAACGGTCAATTTTAGCGGCTGGTGCCTTTTTTCGGGCCGGCATGAAATCAGTATACCACAATGGGGTACTTCCCTCAATGAGATTTAAAATCCTTCTAAACTTGTTATTTAATTGACCGATAATGAAGCATAGGAATAAGGGGAATTATCCCTGAGGGGGATTTGTGATGAAGCGAATCACAGCTGTAATCATTATTATTGGACTTCTTTTTTCAGCATATGCTGGAGTTACGAAGCCTTCGCTTGACGGACGTGCAAAAGTCGCTGAAGTTGGTGAGCTGCCTGTAGGACTTTTTGCGAAGTCTGCGAGCTTCCTTCCCGGAGACACTGTCATCGTAACGAATCCGGCGACGAAGATCAGCATTGAAGTAATGATTTTCGGTAACATCGGTTCTTCAGAAGGAATTGCCATCGTGCTTTCACCTGAAGCTGCCCGTGAACTGTACATTACTAAAGGAAGCAATGTCATTGTCCAGGTTACCAAGAAAAGTGATACATACGCTGAATCAAGCATTCTTGAGAAAACGCTCCAGACATATCAGCCTGAAGAAGTTGTTGAAGAAGAGATTGCAGAAAATGAGGAACCAGAATTTGATACACCTTCTGAAGCACCTGAAGAAGATTTCTACTTCTACAATGACCCCGATTCCGTAATTATGGAAGAAGCATCTGAAATTGTAATTGAGGAAGAAACTGAATCAGTAGAGGAAACAGAACCTGAAGAGGAAGTTCTTTATGTCGATGCTATGGATGATGCGGAACAGGTAGAAGGCGAGACCGAGCTTGAGCCTGCGGATGAGGAAATAGCTTTTGAAGAGCCTGAATGGCCTACTGAAGAAGTTGAAGGTGAGACTGAACTGGAACCTGCAAATGAAGAGATTGCATTTGAGGAACCTGAATGGCCTTCTGAACCGGTAGAGGGTGAAACAGCTCTTGAACCAGCTGATGAAGTAGTTGTGTTTGAAGAACCAGAGTGGCCTGAAGAGGAAGAAGCGGTCATTGAATATGTTGAAATTATTGAAGAGCCGGAAGAGAATCCTAACTTCATAGAGGAAACAGAAACAGTCCTTATTCCTGCAGAACCAAATCCTCCTTCATATGAATCTATTATTCAGGATGAGCCTGAAGTCGTCATTATTCCTATTTTCGAAGAATCAGAAATTGCAGAGGTTTCAAAAGAAGTCGTTGCTGATATTGTTGAACCTGTAGAACAGGAACCGATGATTGAGCCGGAGCCGGATCTTTCATGGGCAGATGTTCCTGCAATTGAGGAAGAACCTGAAGTAATTGTCGAAGTAGAACCAGTTGTAGAACCTGTTCCTTCTGTAACAATTCCATATGGCGAGATTACAGCCGGAAAATGGTACATCCAGATTGCTACATGTTCAAAACTTGAGTCTGTAGAGGATATCGTGAAGACTTATGGCAAGAAGTATCCGCTCGTTGTAGTAAAGCTTGATTCTGGCGATATGCGCGTGCTTGTAGGCAGTGTCTCATCAGATGAGTACCCGACTATTCTTGCACGCTTCAAGAGCCTTGGTTTCAAGGATGCATTTGCACGTAACAAATAACATGGCAGTCCCGCGCCACTAAGCGGAAGTCCTCCTATTCATCATATGCCCGTGATACAGAGTGTGTCACGGGCTTTTTTTTCGTGACAGCATCACCGTACAAGTGTTAACCTGCACGGCAAAAAAAATTCCCTGCAGCATAAATTGCGTGCAGGGGTATTTTTATGCGATACACATTGGAGTTCAAGTTAAGATGTATTGAACTTTACAAACAAGGACTTTGGCCTGAAA
>JAZUFS010000399.1:0-2776 GCA_045640805.1 Treponemataceae bacterium | reverse complement strand
AGCGTTCCCGTTTCTGCTATGGCAGCTCCTTTGGAGGAAGTGAAGGTATCCGGCGAATTTGTTACTCCCGAGGATATTCCTGAGGGTGTGGATGTAATAATTGCCGACGAATCCGCAAACGAAACACCTAATTTCATAATCGACGAGGATGGAAATCTTGTTCTGATAAAGGATTCGGAACAGGAGGAAGAAGCCGCAGTTGGTTACGAATTGAAACCAACTGATTCCGTAACCGCTGAAGAAACAGGTGACAGTGGGACACCGGTTGAATCATACGGTCCGCTTACTCCTGACGGAAACTTGAATCTCGTGGACGATTACGGTTCACCTACAGGTGGCGGGAAGCAGTTTATTACCATGCAGACCAAGAGCGGGAAATATTATTACCTGATAATCGACCGTGATGATGAGGGCAATGAAACAGTCCATTTTCTTAATCAGGTCGATGAAGCGGATATCCTGGCTGCAATGGAGGAAGAGGATGTGGCTGCATATGATGAATGGCAGGCAAGTATAGAAGAACGCAAGGCGCAGCTTGAAGCGGAAGAGGAAGCCTTAAGACAGAAACGTGAGTCTGAAACTGTATCAGGTAATGATCCTGCAGTAACAGATGAACCACCTGTAACACCTAAATCGAATACCACGGCACTTATCGGAATTGCAGGTATTGTTGTTCTTGTCCTTGGATATTTTGCATACACCAAGTTAATCAAGGGAAAGAAGAAAGCTGCCCCGAAGGATGAAACAGAAACGGAGGGCTTTGAGGAATATTACGACGAAGACGAAGATGATGACGAAGCCGAGATGGCGGATGTTCCCGATGAGGAAATTGACGAAAGTGAGGACGATGAATGATGGAAGGTATGAGAGCAGTTATCAGTACCCGGGAAAGATTTCTTCCCGTTAAAAATTATAGAAACGGCGGTGCGGAGAAGTTCGAGCATCTTAATGATTATGGTTTTGTGGTAAACGAACTTCAGCAGATGGAACTTCTGATTGAACTTGAGGATATGGAAAATGACAGAGCCGGTGACAGTGTTTTTGCATACGGCTTTGAAATCTGAGAAAGGAGCGGCTATGAGTGATGGCGAAAGAATCGAAGAAAGAATCCAAACCGAAGAGGTTACTCTTGGTCATAATTCCGAGTTTGCTGTTATCAGGAAGCATACTCGCGATATGGAAAAACCGAAAGAACCGGAAATACGTCCGACAAATACATTAAGGACTGTAGAGGACCTGGTTGAACAGAATGACAATTCCTTTGACGGTGTGATTAACAACCTTCCCGAGGATGCGGAAGGCAGCGTAAGTGATATCGCCGATCCCAAGAAGGAAGAGGAAAAGAAATCACTTGTTGAAGAAATCAAGAAGCAGGCAGAGGCAACCCCTCCGCCTGCTCACGTACCCACGCCTAGGATTCTTTACACCGACGGGGAGGAGCGGGTTCTGTGAGAGAATACAACCGTGATATCCATATGAGACTGAAACAGTCTGATATAGACCTGATCCATCGGCGTATGAATGAAGCCGGGGTAAAGAATATGAGCGCCTACATTCGGAAGATGGCGATTGATGGATATATCGTCAATCTGGATTTGTCGGATGTTAAGGAACTTGTCCGGCTTCTTCGATACTGCAGTAATAACCTTAACCAGTATGCAAAGAAAGCCAATGAGACCGGAAACGTCTATAAGTATGATATCGAAGACTTAAGAAAGCGGCATGACGAACTGTGGGATATGGCAAACAAAATAATGGAAAGGTTGTCTGCGATTATGTAGTTGACATCCTTGCATTACTCTTGACGGATTTTTATACTTACATCAGAAACGCAAAAACAACATCGTGAAAGGGGCGGATATCGATGAAAGTTATTAAATTCTTTTTGAAACTGATTGCACTTCCCATTATTGCAGTTATCTGGCTTGCCTGCTTTCTTGCAAAGGCAGCTACGCATATATCCTGTTATGTCTTCGGACCGTTTATGCTATTGATCGGAATCATCCTTCTGGTGTTCCTTTTCCAGAAGAACTGGACGAGCGTAGGCGTATGCGGAGCGGTCGAACTTGCATGCCTGGTGGTGCTGTTTGGCACGACCTGGATGATAGCAAACATGGAAGACTTGAATGCCGTACTGATAAGGTTTGTGCATTCGTAAAAAACATATTATTACAATTTGGGGCTGTCCTTCGGGGCAGCCTTTTTACGTGGAGGAAAACATAATGAAAGTAACAGTAAAAGCATTTGAAAGAGAAGACGATTCAGCAGTAAAGGCAGGAGTAAACCTGACCTTTGATAACATTTTTGTAGTAAAGGGTTCACACCTTATTGAAGGCAAGAAAGGACTATTCCTCAGCATGCCTCATCATAAAGTAACCGGTGAAGACGGAAGCGCATCCTATGTCGATGACGCATTTCCTCTTAACAAGGATCTCCGTGATAAGATTCAGCAGGCAGCAATCCAGTCCTATAAGAACGCAGAGCAGGAAGTAAGCTTTGTTTATAACGGACCCGAAAGATCAGCGGAGGAAGTAATCTCCGGAAGGGAGGGTGCCAGGCTGGGCGAAACCCAAGGAAGACCTTCCGTTCTGAAAATCTTAGCAGATAAAGAGGAACCGCCGAAGGATACACACAGGCCGATTAAGCTTAGCTGGGGTTCGCCCAAGAAAGAAGCAGAGGCAGAGCGATGAAGAAGGAGATAGTTTTTATCGATGACGATACTCTGACACCGGAAGAACTTGCAATGCTTTCGGATGAATTCGGCGTTGAGTTTGTA
>JAZUFS010000398.1:0-4223 GCA_045640805.1 Treponemataceae bacterium | reverse complement strand
GACCGCTTGGCCTCCGACTTCCGTCATTCTGCCAATCCCTGAGATAGCCATCGGAAGTAATGCTTGACGTCTGGGCCGTTAGAGGGGAACAGGTGAGCACTGGCAACATAACCAGAAGAGAAAAAAGCTGTAACTTTCCCCGCCGTGTAACCATCATCAGCCTTCAAGAAATTCTGATATGTATTTTTCCGGATTGAAAGGCTCAATATCCTCGTATTTTTCGCCGGTGCAGACAAATGCCACTGGAATACCAAGCTCACGGCCAAGAGAAATTGCAATACCGCCTTTTGCGGTAGAATCGTATTTCGTGAGGATGGCAGCATCAATGCCGACGGCCTCGTTGAAGACTTCTGCCTGGCGCATTGCATTCTGTCCGGTAGTCGCGTCAAGGACAATCAGCTTCTTGTAGCAACCCTCTGCCGCCTTTGACTGAGATGTCCTGTCAATTTTCTGAAGCTCGCGCACGAGGTTTTCCTTATTGTGAAGGCGTCCTGCTGTGTCAGCAATGACGAGGGCGCCACCTTTTGCTGCGGCAGCTGCTGCGGCATCAAATACAACTGCAGACGGGTCTGCTCCATGCTGATGTGATACAACGCGGACACCCGTTTTTTCTCCGTGGAAGCAAAGCTGCTCAATTGCAGCCGCCCTGAATGTATCTGCTGCGGCCATGATTACAGGAACATTCTTGTTCTTGTACCATGAGGCAAGCTTTGCTGCACTTGTAGTCTTACCTGCTCCGTTTACTCCGAGCAGCATGTAAATTGAAACCTTGTCGTTTTCAGGAACGAGCGGAACTGATTTTACAAATGAAAGGAGCATTTTGCGGAGTTCAGCCACAATTTCTTCCTGCGTGGAAAGTCTGTTTTCGCGGCAAGATTTCTCAAGTGCTTCTGTAATTTCAAAAGCAGTCTTTGCTCCTATATCTCCTTCAATAAGCATATCTGTAAGATCGTCAAAGAAATCATCATTCTGTTTTGAGTGAATGCCAAAAAGCTGTGCAAGTTTCTGACCAAAATTGATTTTTGCCATTATTTACTATCCTTCTCGGGTGGTTGTTCTTTTTCAGGCAGAACTGAATCGGCATCAATCATATATTTGATGAGCCGGTATATCATATTGCCGCCGCAACCTATTGTAACACCCAGTGAAATGCGCTCAAGAATCTGCCATTTCTTGAAATCGTCTGCCAGACTCTGTAATTGCAGCCCCTGATTGTATGCATATGCAGCATCATTCATGCGGCCGTAAAAGTAGAACGTAAACGGCAGTGACATCAGCAGAAGACCGTATGAAGTATACAGATTTTTACGCGATTTTTCAATTCTGGACTGGCTCGACTCTTCCCGCATCAGTATATTCGCGGACATATTCCTGCCGCCAGTATCGAGGGCAAAATACGTCGGAACTCCGTCTGGGCCCTGCAGAAGTCCGAGCACCTGGCGGCCATTTACCGTAACGTTTGCGGGGGCAATTCCTGCGTTCTTTCCTGCAATCCAGACAGTTGCATCTTCTGCGGTCGTACCGTCCGGCGAAAGAGCAGTAAGCTGAAGATTGACGGAATTCTGTAATGGCAGGAATGCGTCAATCTGATATTGTGTGGCATCAGAAAAGTCGCGTGTAAACATCTGCTTTTCGTAGCCGGGTGCTTCTATAGTAATTGTATGGATGCCGCTCTGGTAGTTATGGGGCATTTCAGGATTCTGGACAGGCATACCGTCAACGGTGACTTCTGCCTTCTTTTTAGCAACTGCAGGCTCTATGGAAAACTTCAGCGAGACAGGCGTTGCGTTCACGATAGTATCTACAAACGCAGATGCAAGCTCTTCGGCAATATCGGCGGCGTCGGCAATTGTACCCGCGGCAACGACTTCATTGCACACTATTGTCCCGGGATATATTACAAGACCGGCTTTCACATACATAAAGCCCTGCCGTACCTGAACAGAACCCGTTATGAGCGCGCGGATGTCAGTTGGTTCTGATGTCCCTGATTTAGTGTAAAGGCTGCCGGAATCTTTCTTCCACAGAACAACGTTTTCCTCAAGATGCTCGAACACGACTTCACCTGATTCGACCTTTTCCTGCTGTTCCAGATTCTCCTGAAGACGTTCACGTTCCTGGGCAATTTTCTTTTCGTAATCAGCTATTTTATCACGTCGTGCTGACGCCTCTTTTGTCGTGAAGATGACACTGTCGCGCTCACGAAGAAGTTTATCGAGAGAAGATGAATAAGAAGCCTGCTCCTTTTCAAGTGAAAGAAGCTCCCTGAAAATCTGTTCCCTGTCAGAAACTGAGCGGACAAGAGACGCCGGAATGGAATCAAGGATGAGGGAAGGCATGAGGGTCCCGACAGCTTCGTCGCCAGAAAAAGCCTCTGCCGCAAGAACCCAGTCATCTGCAAAAAGAGCCGCTGCCATCAGTATCAAAAGACAGCAGACGGCAGCTTTTTTATGCCTCAAACCTCATCATCTCCATCGTCAGTGCCCATTGGAAGGCCTTTCCATTTTGCAGAAAGGTATGATTCAATGAACGGATCAAGATCTCCATCCATGACAGCCTGGATATTTCCCACCGAATACTTTGTGCGGTGATCTTTTACCATGGTGTATGGCTGGAAAACGTATGAACGTATCTGATTTCCCCAGGAAATATCTTTCTTTTCCTGAGCGAATTTTGAGTTTTCTTTTTCTTTTTCTGCCTTGTAGTACTCGTACAGACGTGCCTTGAGCATGCTCATTGCCGTCTGGCGGTTCATCTGCTGGCTGCGCTCTGTCTGACAGGCAACGACAATGCCCGTCGGAATATGAGTGAAGCGGACTGCAGAGTCTGTCTTGTTGACGTGCTGACCACCTGCGCCACCTGAACGGTATGTATCTACGCGAAGATCTTCCGGGCGGATTTCAACTTCAATACTGTCATCAAGGACAGGGAAAACGTACACAGACGTAAATGATGTGTGACGGCGTGCATTGGCGTCGAACGGACTGATGCGTACAAGACGGTGGATTCCCGCCTCGCCTTTCAGGTAGCCGTATGCGTAATCACCTGAAACCTGCAGCGTTATCGACTTATAGCCACCTTCAGCCTCAAGTTCATCGACAGTCTCGAGCTTATATCCCTTGCGTTCACCCCAGTGTACATACATGCGGTACAGCATTGACGCCCAGTCACAGGCCTCCGTTCCACCCGCACCTGCGTGGATGGTGATGAATGCATCGTTTTTATCAACTTCATCGGAAAGAAGGTTCAGAAGGCTCTGCTTATCGTATTTTGCCTTCATGTCGTTGTAAGTCTTTTCAACTTCCTGAGCGAGTTCCTCATCTCCGCTTTCTTCTGCAAGCTCATACGTTGCCTCAATGTCATCAACTGCGGCGACAAGTTCTTTCCAGGGTTCAACGCGGTTCTTGAGCATGCGGATGTCAGACATGACCTTTTCAGCTTTCTTCGGGTCATCCCAGAAGCCGGCTGCTCCTGTCTGTTCTTCTTTTTCAGCTATTTTCGCTTCAATCGTCGCGACGTCAAAGACGCCCCCAGACGTTCATGATATCTTCTTTGAGTGCCTCTATGGGCATTTTAAAATCTTCAAGCATGGAAATACTCCTAAACTGTTATTTGATAAATAATTATGACTTTTGCTGACGTCAACCGTACATTCCAGGGAAACCTGATACAGGAGGAACCATTCCTCCCATCGGGGACTGCATCGGAGGCTGCTGCATCTCACTTGCCGGCGGTCTGAGCAGGCTGCGCTTCCACTGTTTTTTAATCATCTCTGTTATGGCAAGCATTCCCTGAACGGGATACTGATACATACGGATTGAATCGTAGTAGTCAGTTACGCGGTCTATATCCTTTTTCAGGTCATTAATGTCGCGCTCACTCATGTTTCCGTTTTCCCAGCATGCACGCTGGACTTTCTGGAAACCATACTGAGTAAGGATTTGTGTAAGTGATTTGGCAGAATCTATTCCACCCGGATCAATGACAGCAGAAACAAACATATACATAACATAAAATAAACATTCTATCTTGTCAAACCATAAGAAATGCCGCATTATACAATATATGGAAATAAGACGTTTTTTTCTGGTTTTTCTGTTTATCTGCGCATCCGTTTTTTCACTGACCGCACAAAGCAGCAAACCACTCATTTCAGGAATACGGGTAACCCAGACTTCTTCAGAAACGACAGTAACATGGATTAATCCCGAAGATAATGCCGA
>JAZUFS010000397.1:0-2410 GCA_045640805.1 Treponemataceae bacterium | reverse complement strand
TTCATCAGTGTATGGCGCATATAGCAGCGCATCAGCTGGCGTGGACGTACCTGACACTGCATCTGCTGTCCGATAGCCTTTTCCGGTAATGACGCCAACGCCGTTCAGCATGTCTTTCTTGAATTCGTAGCTGAAATCAGTATCATCACGAAGGAACAGGCGATAAAGCCCTTCCCCGTTATCTATGCTTTCAAGCGTGTAGACGACAGGGCCGCGCATGACGGCGACCTTTCCAGATGCAGAACGCACTTTCTGATGTGCCTTCATTTTCAGAACCGGCATGTCGAACGTCAGTTCAATCATATCCTGACGGAACTGGCCCCTGATATACAGATAACCTTCGCTCACAGAAAAGCAGAGGACATCGCCAGCAGCTGAAGGACAGCAGATTATCTGTCCCGGTGCAGGAAGGTCACAGTGCGCGCCGTTTACTGAAAGAGTGACTCCGCTTCCGTATGCTGTCCATGACGGAATACGGACTGCAAAAGCGTGTTCCGCAGTATCTGATGAATCTAGCGTGAAAGAGACAGCTTCTTCCCACGGATAGCGCGTCTTTTCTACAACTGACAGTGTCCCGAACTGAGCAGAAGAGCTCATGAACAGGTCAGCAAATACTGCTCCCCTGTACTCATGAAAAGCATACCTGTCAAGCGATGCAAGCAGGCGTGCAAGGTTCGGCGGACAACAGGCACAGCCAAGCCATTCAGGACGCACAGGCTTTACGTGGCTTTTGCCGGGGTCTTTTGCAGAAGCTTCGGGCAACACCTGCAGCGGGTTCACGTAAAAGAAGTGCCTGCCGTCAAGCGCCATGCCGTCAAGCACCGTGTTATACAGCGCACGCTCCATTATGTCGCCGTACTCACCGCGTGCTTCATTACTGAGCATGCGTGAAGAAAAGAACATGAGTGCCACAGACGCACATGTCTCACAGTACATGGTATCATCCGGCAGGTCGTAGTCAAACGTGAACGACTCGCCCGTTACCGTTGAGCCTATACCGCCGGTAATGTACATCCGCTTATCGACGACGTTGCGCCAGATTTTACGGCACGCGTCGTACATCCGCCTGTTGCCGGTTGCCTCAGCGACGTCTGCCATGGCAGTACACAGGTACATGAGACGAACCGCGTGCCCCTCAGCAGTATCCTGCTCATATATGGTCTTATGCATCTGAAAGTAGCTGAGGGGGAAATGATTCACGCCGTTAAGGAGCGGCACATAGTTTTCTTCAGAGCAGCGCTGCTCCCTGAAAAAGTCGGGGTTCTTCCCCCGTTCTTCAAGAAAGTGTCCGGCCAGCTTCAGATAGCGCTCCTCCCCGGTCAGACGGTACAGCTTCATAAGGCCTATTTCCACTTCCTCGTGGCCGTCTACACCTTCGTGGTTGCTTTTATCCGGGCTGAACCAGGCGTCTATGCAGTCAGCAAGCTTACGCGCAGCCGCAAGCACCGTCTCGTTTCCGGTAGCTTCGTTGTAGGCAACGGCTGCTTCCATGAAATGCCCCGCACAGTACAGTTCATGGCTTTCTGCAAGGTCACGGAACTTTCGTTCGGGAGCTTCTATCGTGAAGTACGTTGAAAGGTAGCCGTCTGCTTCCTGTGCGTCTGCTATCAGGTCGACGACGCTGTCCGCAAGCTTCTTGAGCTCGGGATCGTGCTTTTCCATGAGTGAATATGAGACAGCTTCAAGCCATTTATATACATCACTGTCCTGGAAAACCCAGCCATAATGGGAACCGGCTTTGCGGCCGGCTGCTATCCGGAAATTTTCTAGGCAGTGGCTTTTTTCGTTTGGGATTGTATCGTCATTGCGCTCACGTTCAATGTTGACCGCAATTTCATCATTAAGAACCTTCCACTGATAGGGAATCATTTCGTTTCTGACAAGTTCCCTGTATTTAGAAAAAAAAGTGTCAGTTATTTTTATGGTATTCATTGATTTTTTTGTTCCGTTCTTTCTGGTAAAAAAAAGAGCCATGAGTTTCATTTCCCATGGCTCTTCTGTCGGATTACAAGATTTTCAGCTCTTAGTTGCCCATGATGGCATCAATTGTTGCCTGAGCCTTTGCAGCTGCCTTCTCTGGTGTTGAAGCACCTGTCATGACTTCGTTGAATGCGAGAGAGATTGCATCTGAAATCTCTGGCCAGTCAGGACGTGGACCACGTGCGCCGGCATACTTCATTTCATCAACGAATACTGCGTATACAGGATCGTCACCGAACTGTCCTTCTGCAATTGTTGAGTCTGATGAGATGTATCCCATCTTCTCCATCATGTACAGACATACATCACGTGATGTTGCATACTTGAGGAATTCAATGGCTGCATCTTCGTTACCGCCTGCGATAACTGCATAGTTCTCTCCGCCAAGACCTGAAGCCTGTACCTTATCCTGTGGGATAGGTGCTACATT
>JAZUFS010000396.1:0-1752 GCA_045640805.1 Treponemataceae bacterium | reverse complement strand
AGGATGCAAGCGGCGGCGCAAGAGTCTGCGCAAATCTCGCAAACGCACTGAAGGATAAATGCGAGGTGCATGTTGTCAGCATTTGCAGTGAAAAGGAAAGCACATTTTATTCACTGGATGAGGGCGTGAAATACCGCGTTCTGATTCACGGAAGCGGCAGAATCCGCGATATGCTGTTAAAAGGTATCAAATGCCTGCGCGAATATATCAGAGAAAACAGCATTGATATGGTCTTTGCCGTGGGAGTCAGCATTAATCCCTTTGTGGTGAATGCGGTGAGAGGCACCGACTGGCAGGCGGTAAGCTGTGAGCATCTCAACTGTCTGAGTGATTACGAAAACGACTTTGTGCAGAGATTTTGCAGATACTTAGGCGCAAAGAAAGCGGATAAAATCGTAACTCTGACCCAGAAGGACAGGGATGCATATATTAAAAAATACAGCTTGAGCGCGGATAAGGTCGTGTACATCTACAACTGGGTTGACGAGAGCCTTCTCTCCGATGTCAGCACTTATAATTCCGGTGCAAAACGGATTATTACGGTGGTCAGACTTGTTCCCGTAAAGGGCGTTGAAAATATCATTGAGGTGTCAAAGCGCCTTAAGGACGAGTTCCCCGACTGGCAGTGGCATGTTTACGGCGGCGGTGAGGAGGATTACGTTCGCAGCCTGCAAAACAAGATTGACGAAAGCGGACTTGGGGATTTTGTGATACTGAAAGGCCGCGTAAGTGATATATATGAACGCTATGCCGATTACAGCCTGTCTGTACTTACGTCTTATTGCGAGGGTCTGCCCATGACCCTGATTGAAGCAAAGGCAAAGCGTGTGCCGTGCATCAGCTTTGACTGCCTTACCGGTCCCAGCGATATCATAAGTGATGGCGAGGACGGATATATCGTAGCTGTTGATGATATTGACAGCCTTTGCAACAGACTTGAACTATGCATGACGAATGAAAACCTGAGGAAAACCCTATCTGATAAGGCATACGACAGTATAAATCTGTTCTGTAAGAAAGAAATCATTGATAAATGGATAGAACTTATTGGAGAATAAGATGAAGAGTTTAGAAAAATTCGAGGGAGCATTTGCAAAAGTCAAGGATATATATATTCTTGTCTATATTACGTATATATTGCTTGCAAGAATTGTTCCGCTTGTAAATTTCATTACTTTGGACGTGAATTCGGTCATATACAGCGCATTGGCAATTGCGGGTGCACTTATTCTTGCCGTAGATTTTCTGATGCATTTCACCATGTTCAAAAGCAGGGAAAACATAATACTGTTCATTTTTCTTATAGTTTGCGTTATATCATCCGTGCTCAATATTGAATACGGAATAGTAAGCAATGTCAAAACTATTGTATGGAGCGCAATTCAGTTCTTCCTGGTGTTCTCCATTGTAAACATCAAAAGCGAAAACGAAATATGCAGAACAATGGACAGAGTCATGAAGATTTCATCTGCAATCTGGTTCGTCGGAGTGTTGGCATCGCTGGTACAGTTTTTTACCAGGACCGGTTATGTATCACCCTTTGAGGACTTTTCAAGACGCCAGGGCTTTGTAGAAGCAAGACTCTTCGGTGTGTTCACAGACCCCAATTTCGCGGCGGTCACATCGATTATGATTGTGCTGTTCTGCTGGCTTCTGCTCAAGGATTGCAATAAAAAATGGGTAAGAGGCTACTATATCACCAATATCGTTGTACAACTGATATATATTGTTCTCTCGGGCTCAAGAACGGCA